>JAOZRJ010000165.1 GCA_029931885.1 Candidatus Omnitrophota bacterium
GACATTATTTTGAAAATGTTAGAGCGAAGCACCAAATGGATTTGTAAGGCTAACGCTAAAGTTCAGCCGCACCAGGCCCACACGGAAGACTGAGCGAAGCAACAAACTACGAAAAACAGACAACGGAGGACAGGGCAAGAAAAGCAGCGGGCTTGGTGTCCGCTGGAACGCCTTGTTATGTGATTTATGCCAAGCAAGATTGAATTGGGCACAATACACGCAGTAACCGATGATGATACAGGGATGTATCGTATTGGTGAGATAGATGGTGGCTGGAATGGTGAAATTAAACATCAGATCCAACAATATGGGGTTGAACCTATCTTGATTCATTTGGCTTATATGGCAACAAGAGCCATTGAGATTAGCCGAGAAAGTAATAATGTACACGCGGATGAGACTGCAAAAGTGGCAGGAAATTATGACCCTATTGATATTGGTTGTATGGACACATAACAGCGTCAATATATAGAAAACTTTCCATACTATCGTGTGAAAATTGATGTTAGACATGGAAAACTTATAGTTAAAGAATCAGCAATATTTATAGTATCGTGCGGCCGCGAACGCTATCGCAATGCGTAGGTAGAAGAGAGGCCCATTGAGGTCTATTTTTCATTGGTAATCCATGCTCCGCGTGGTCGTTGTTGTCCTGCCACTCTCCTGATTGCTGCCAGTCAATCAGTATAATATAATTGCGAAACTGGTTTTTATTTTAAAATATAAATAAGAGGTTTAAAACATGGGTAAAGATACATTTGGAACTGGCCGAGAGTGGTTAAGATTAAGGTTTGACGTGTTGATAGCACTGAAATTATGCAAACGACCACCTTCCAGCAAAGATTTTGATGAAAAGAAAATAAAAACTATTTATCGCCAATTTTTATCAGAGGCGCGACAGCACTTCAAACTTAAAGAAATTGGGGAAATGACAGGTTTGTCTCCTGCCACATTGTCTAGGGATATTGTTGTCTTATCACTACCTCGCAAATTCCGAGGCGATCACCGATCTTTAGCACCGGGGCAGATCAGATTTTGTCCTCAGTGCAAGAAGCCGTTTACTGTGTCGCGCCAACGAGGGCTATATGCTGACTATTGCAGCGTGAGTTGCGAAGGCGAGGCCGGTGTTGCCATTGCCAGAGTAACAAAAAAAATCTTCACAAGGAGCCGCGTAAAAACCGAACGCAATAAGCTGAAAACATCCACATCGCCGCGCTTAAACGTATTAGACAAAAAAACCATGGACATAAAAGCCAAGGACCGGGGCGAATATTGCATTAGAGATGGCCATTTTTGTCAGGACTACATCCACTGGTCAAGGGTTGAAACAAATTTTACATGTTCATGTGAAGGTTTCCGCGAAGGCTCAAGGATAGCCGATGGACCGCTTTTATTTAAGGCTTGCAATGGCCAAGGTTCCGCTGGACCGATAGCCGCTTTGAGCAAAGGCGGTGCAACATGGTAACAAACTGTCAAGCACTTGTCTTGCTGTCTGCTTGTAAAGCTGGCTTGATAACTAGCGTGCAAGAGTATCCAAATCTTTCGCCAGAGTTCAAACAACGGCTAGTTGATGTTGACACTTTGTTGGTTCAAGCTGTCCAGCAGACACCAGCAAATGACCATGACCAGATAGACGCTATTAATTTTTTAAAGCTCTGGAAACACTCTTTACGGATAAATTCGCTGGATAGAGCCTCAAACTTGACGATTATGGTAGCGATGAGCCTACAATGTGTTGATTTTTTGCTGGATAACGTGGCCCACGAAACACTTTTAGGTCTTTTGACTGTATCTAAAGAACAGCTAGAAGACATAAACGGCCATCTTCACGAGGGCATGAGCGACAAAGCTTTAATACCTAAATTTGAAAAAGCAGACTCTATTTTATCGTTGCTATATAATATATGTGGGATTATTCCGTGAATAAAACTTTCGAGTTGACAGAAAACACTTATGCAGCGATTAAGGGCGTTATGGCTACTATTTTGGGGTTTGACAAGCCACATGAAGTAATAGTGCGGCCAATGGCTAATTCGCTCTCTGCGCGCCAGAGACGGCTTTATTTTAAGTGGGTAGGCATTGTTGCCCAGGAACTAGGGTACGAGAAAGAGGAACTACACGAACAATACAAAGCATTACACTTAATCCCGATATACAGAGCCAGAGAAGATGGCGAATTTGAGAAGGATTTACAGGCAGCAAATAAACTTTACGCTCTCGGAGAAACGGAAGCTTTTAGCAGAATGAAAGATCACATAATAAGAAAAACATCTATCACGGAAGCGACAACAAAGGAGATGGCCCAATATATGGATATTATTTATAAACACGCTGGCGGCGAGCTTGGGCTTAAGCTGCCAACACCGGATGAATTATATATTTGACTTACTGGCCTCTGCCTGATATTCTATCTAGAACGAATAACTACTAAACGGAGGCCACAATGGTAATTGAAATTTGGGAAGATGAACCAAGAGCAGGGACGTATTTAATAGCCCAAGGCTTTGGCCGTGAGCATGAAATGATAAAAAAAATGGTCAAGAAATATGAGTCGGACTTTGAAGACTTTGGCACTTTAAAAGTCAGGAAGTTGCGGTCAACAGGTGGGCGAGCAGCAAACGAAATACTGCTAAACGAAGATCAAACAATGTTTCTGGGTACTCTCTTGAGAAATAGCGGCAAGGTGGTGAAATTTAAAAAGGATATTATTTCTGCATTTAAAAAATGTAGAAAATCTTTAACAGCAATCGAGAAACATAAAACCACCGAGTCTTATCAGATTACAAGAGATATAGGCAAACTAGTTAGGCTGCAAACAACAGACGCTATGCAAACATTCGTTAAATACGCAGAGAGTCAAGGAAGCCAAAACGCCAATATGTATTACGCCAATATTACAAGGATGGTCAATGGCATGATGTTTATCGTTGAGGGGAAATTTAAGAATCTCCGCGAGGTAATGAGCGTAAAGCAGTTAATGACCGTTTCATCTGCCGAGCAGATAGTGGAGAGGGGGTTACTTGATGGCATGAGCAGGAAAAAATATTACAAAGATATCTACAAAGACATCAAGGCAAAAATAATGCTCTTCGCTGATTTACACGGCAAAACGGAAGTAATAGAACAGGCAATGTTGGCAGAATAAAATGAAAACAAAGCTTACAAAATGCAGAATATGTAAGAAACAATTTGCCCAGTCTAACTCATTCCATCGCGCTTGCTCTCCTGGTTGCGCCATCGCCCTAGTTGCCAAAGACAAGAGCAAAAAAGCACGCAAGGCGCGAAAGATTAATCGTTTAAAGCTTGAGGCCATACAACCTCTCAGCCATTGGCTGAAACGCGCACAAAACGCGTGCAACGCGTACATTAGGGCGCGTGATGTTAATGAACCTTGTGTGAGCTGTGGAACTTACGAAGATTGCCAATACCACGCCGGCCATTTTTTATCCCGCGGCGCAAGACCAGAGCTGCGTTTTCATCCGGCCAATATTCATAAGCAGTGCGCCCAGTGTAATAATTTTAAGTCAGGAAATATCACAGAGTATCGCATTAACTTAATCAAAAAAGTTGGGCCTGAAATTGTGGAATACTTAGAAAACTTTAACAATCCACAACGATTGACAATTGATGATATTAAAGAAATAGAGAAGCATTATAAAGAATTAAAGAAACAGGTAAAAAGTTGATAATCAATGTACTTTAATTGGTCCGGTATGCTTAAGATGAATTAAGGGGATGATATGAAAACAGTAATAATAATTTTACTACTATTGCCCAGTATTGCTTTTGCTGAAAAGTCTTTTTTTATCAATTTACCCCTGACAGCTAAGCATGGCGAACAGCCAGTAGGGAAAAAGCTGTCATCTGGCAAGCAATCCCTTAATGAAAAAAATTATGGGTTAGGCGTTTATTATGGGTCGAACTCGTTTAATTATGGTGGAACAATATTAAACGACTCTAACGGTTATGCTTCTTTAGTTGCTGGAGCTGAGGTAGCTTATAATTTGCCTACATATGAAGGCTTTTCTGGTGGAGTAGGTTTATTCACAGGATTGACAGTAAGGAAAGTGGAAGGTGTTTTGCCAATGTTGT
Source organism: Candidatus Omnitrophota bacterium (assembly GCA_029931885.1). Next base: position 4,093 of record JAOZRJ010000165.1, read on the forward strand.
TACCAACACTTCATCTTAGTTATAATAAAATATCTCTTAATATTTCATACCTCCCTCAAATTGACAATGATAACACTGGAATAGATATACCAGAACTTCTTTTTTTTAGTGTTAACCTTCCGCTGGTTC
>JAOZRJ010000166.1:0-872 GCA_029931885.1 Candidatus Omnitrophota bacterium
ACATTGAGGCGTTGAGAAAAATGCCGGAAAAGCATAGTTCAATTTATATGGCAATAGCGTGGTTGGGATTTCGACAAGATACTATATCCTATGTTAAAGAGGGCAGGTATAAAGGAGAATCTAAGTGGAATTTGCGAATGAAGATCAAGCTACTTTTGGATTCAATTTTATCCTTTAGTGATATCTTTATTCGTTTGATGAGTATCTTTGGTTTTTTAATGGCATTTATTGGTTTTGTATATGCCATTTCAATAGTCTGTAGATACTTTTTCCTTGGGATTCCCGGGCAAGGATGGTCTTCACTCATTGTTGCGATTTTTGTTATTGGCGGAATTCAAATGACAATGCTCGGTATTTTAGGTGAATATTTATGGCGTACCTTTGATGAATCACGCAAAAGACCGCAGTATGTTATCGAGTACACAATCGGTTTAGAATAATATATGGCAAAAGTTGCATTAATCCAAAATATTATGGTTGAGAGCATGGGATATATGTATATATCCGCTGTTCTCAAAGAGGCTGGACATCAAACAGAAGTTTTTTATTGCGATAATTTTTCACAAAAGAAAATATTAAAAGAATTAAATAAGTTTAAGCCCGATTTAGTCAGTTTTTCTATTTTGAGCCCTAGCCGAAATGATATGCTTGAGCTAGCTCAAGCAATAAAGCAATCCATCCAAACTCTCACTATTTTTGGTAACATCGATACAATTTTAAGACCTAAAATTATTAATCACCCTGGAGTTGACATCGTCTGTTTGTGCGAGGGTGAATATGTTATGAAAGAATTATGCGATCTTTTAGATAAAAAAGAGCCATATTATCAAATTAAAGGATTATGGGTCAAGACTGCTGATGGGATTGAAAAT
>JAOZRJ010000166.1:882-4207 GCA_029931885.1 Candidatus Omnitrophota bacterium
TGCCAGAGAATTTGGTGAATTTAGATCAACTGCCGTTTCATGACAGGAAACTTTATGACAAATATGCTTTCTTCCGTCGGAGTCCATATCTAAGGGTTTCGACTGGTAGAGGATGTCCGGGTAGTTGTTCGTTTTGTAGTAATTTATTTTTACGAAAATATTTTGGAGGAAGTCGATATCTTCGCAAGCAAAGTCCTAAGCGTGCAATAGAAGAAATAGAATATCAAATTTCGCAAAGAAAACGTGTAAATTTTATTTTTTTTATTGATGAAGTATTTTGGCTAGATCGTAAATGGCTTCGTGAATTCCTCGATTTATATAAGATCCGAATCAAGATACCTTTCAGCGCGAATTTTAATTTTTTGTCTGACATAGAGGAAGAAGACATTAAGTTGCTATCGGAATCTTATATTAATAATTTTATTTTTGCAGTGGAAAGCGGAGACGAGCATCAACGTTTTAATCTTTTGAGTAAACGTGTTTCTAATGAAAAGATTTTTTGGCTGTCTCAATGGTTTCAAAAATATAAAATTAAATATGTCTCAAGTGTTATGTTTGGATTGCCTAACGATACCGTTAAAGATCATATCTATAGAATGCAATTTTATAAAAATTTAAATCCAACGTATCTTTGGTCGGCTTTTTTTCAACCCTACCCAGGAATCAGTTTAGTCGAATCTTCTGACATAAAACCGATACTTTCTGGAAACGAGGAGTTTGCTCCTACGGTTCATCATGCGCCGGGATTGAAGATGGAAGACTCTTACCGGCTAATAAATCTTAAAAAGGTTTATTTTTTATGCGTAAAATTTCCAGTTTTTTCTAAATCTTTAATTTGGTTAACGCAATTTCGTATTCCTCTTTTATTTGATTTTTTATTTATTTTACATTTTTCTTATTATATGTTTGTCTTTGAGAAAATTTCTCTTTTTCAATTTTTTATACATTTAAAGACTTTTGGGCTGAACCCAATTTTAAATAAACTTAATATAAAGAGGCATAAAAAATAATGCAAATACTAACTTTGCTGAAAGAAAGAGATGAAAGAAAGTGGATTATTTTATCAGTTGTTTTGATTATTTTCTCGTTAATCATAAAATATTTTGCAGATGGATGGACTATTGCATTGCTCAATAAAGGAGCAGCTTCGTTTTTAAGCACGATTATCGGAGGAACCGCTTTTGATTCTTTTGATTTTTATGTCGGAAGAGTTTACGAGGTTATCTGGGGTCCGCTAGAAATGCTTTGCTCAGGCATTGCTTTTTTATTGATTTCGTTAAGATATTTTAAGGATGCGAGCTCCTTTAAGTTTTGTTTTTCTGTTTTTGTGTATTTATTAATTACAAAATTTGAAATTTTATTTTTTCCTCCTTACGGAGACTCTGCAAGTGGCCCCGTTATTGAGGCTATTTGGCTTTTTCGTAATAATTTTGATTATGTTTCCCTTTCTAAAGAAGTTATCTTTGTCCACGGCGGGCCTAAGGCGTACCTGTTCTCCATTTATCCGACATACTTGGCTCTTCTGATGAAATTAATACCAAATACAAAATTATTCTTAGCTATCAATCATTTGATTATTTTTGGGCTTAGCGCTGTTGTTTTTTCTTTGTTTAGGAGAATAGTTCAAAAAGTTTTTAGCCGTGTAGAAGCTATTTGGCTAACAGTTTTCTTTTTGTCCTTGCCTTTGGTTCAGAGTCAGATTGAACAGATTAACATGGAAATTCCTGTCTTGTTGTTTTTAATGTTTTCTCTGTGCTTTATCGCGAACAAGAAGATATTCATGGCTGCCATTACGTCAGGATTGGCAACGTTTACAAAGCTTTATTCTGTATATGCAGGTGTTTCCGTATTTATGTTGGGGATTCTTTTATTCTTTCTTGATAAAGACAAAAAAGGCAAAGTAAAAGTGTTATTGTCAGGGTTTTTATCTCTATTGCTTTCCTGTTTGGGTGCGTATGCCCTTTTCACTTTTATGGATATTGGCGGACGAGTTGATAAGGTTGGCCCATTTCAAGGGTTTGCGTTAATAAAGATGTTTCCGGTGACATATTTTTATTTAATAAGTTTGATTGGAATAGGTGTAATTGAATGTTCAAGAAGGGCTCGTGAATCAGGAACTGTTATTGACAAAATAAAGGATTTTTTAAATCAGCATTATATTATTTTGGTTTCGTTTATTTATTCAACAGGTTGGTTTGTTTTGTTTTTAAATTCGGCGTGGATCCCCCCAAGATATGTGTTGATTTTGTTACCGACGTTGATTATTGGTGTTTTTTATTTTATTCGATTGATAATACAACAAGAAAAGATTATTAAGAACGCTTTATTTGTATTAATTTCATTTTCTTTCCTTTGTTCTTACGGATTACCGTATACCCCTATTGATTTACAGGATCATTCGGTCGTAGAGAGAAGTTTGGAATATCGAAATGATGTCAGGCTTCACATGAAGATTGGAAAATTAATTGATAAAAAATATGCAAATTTAACCATTGCTGCACCGTTTACGCTTGCCCAGATGTTTGCTTTTCCTGAAATGGGATTTGTTGAGAAGAAGCATGATGTTATGATTTATTTGTTTCCTTGCACGTATGGAGGGATAAAGAATTTTGACGGGATTGATAAGTTAGACTTGAGGAAGGTGATTTGGGTTGGAGCCAGAACACCTCTTATCTCAAATGTTAATCTTCCGGCAGGGCCGCATGATGTTGTTCTTCAGGAGATTGTACAGGGGAATAAAAGCGCTAAAATATTTTTGGGCGGATTTTCAATTAATGCGGTTTATCGTCAAGGACAGGCTTTTGTGAAGTTTTTAGAATCAAAAGGTATACATCAAAAAGAATTAAAAGAATATTAAGATTTGTTTTTGAAAAACGCATAAAAGGCAAAAAAGAGCATTGAAGGCAAGAGATAAAGAATAATTCGACTTGCCGTGCATTCCAGCCTCCACGTAAGATCAAAATGGGCTGTAACTAAATAAACATAGAGTAAAGTTGTAAGGAAAAGAATAAAAAAGAGGGAGAAGACTTTACATTCTTTACGTAATATGTTTGGAAATCTTAGCAATCCTAAACACATAATTAAAATCCAAATAAAATTCCAACCTTTATTTAGAAATTCTTTTACATAAAAACCGGCAGTTAGTGCAAAACCATTCCAATTAAAGAATTTTAGGTTATGCGTTAGAGGATTAAATAAAACTTCTCTGGTTAAAGGAGCTAAAAAGATTTTAAAAATAATCGTCGGGATAATTGCGATACCTGTTCCGAAAGCTAGTAAGCGGATAATTTTGATTGCGTCTTTTTTGGTGATTTCTTTGTTTAAT
>JAOZRJ010000167.1:0-2203 GCA_029931885.1 Candidatus Omnitrophota bacterium
CATCTGCATATTCATATTGTTCCTCGCTGGAGGGGTGATGTAAATTTTATGCCGGTAACAACAGATACAAAAGTGATTTCCCAGTCTTTAGTAACTTTATGTGAGAAATTAATTGATGCGAACAAGATCAGAAATAGAAAATCTTGAAGATAAAAATTTAGCGTCTTATGCTATGCGTAGTAAAGATTCCGCTGGACGCTTTTATGACGAGCCTCTTCATGAGACTCGTACCTGTTATCAGCGTGATCGTGATCGCATCGTACATCTAAAAGCTTTTCGCAACCTAGAGTACAAAACGCAAGTTATTCCCATTTCAGAAGGTGATGATTATCGTACTCGTCTTACGCATACCTTGGAAGTTGCTCAAATCGCTAGGACAATTGGTCGTAATTTAATGCTTAATGAAGATCTTATTGAGGCTATTGCGTTGGCGCATGATTTAGGCCATTCGCCTTTCGGTCACGCAGGAGAAGATGCCTTAAATGAGATTATGAGTGGAAACAAAGGTGAGAATTTCTTAAGCCTTCTAACTAAAGGGCAAAAGGTAGAACGTTTTAATCATAATAAGCGCAGCTATGAGATTGTAACTCAAGAGAAACGTTATCCGGATTTTATAGGGTTGAATTTAACAAGAGAAGTTTTAGTTGGTATTTTAAAGCATAAAACCGCTTACGATATTCCAACCAGTGATGAGAATTTTTTGAAAGAATTCCCAACTTTAGAGGCACAAGTTGTTAATAGGGCTGATGAGCTTGCGTATTTAGTGCACGATATTGATGATGGTTTGAATTTAAATTATATTGAGAAAGAAGATTTGGCTGAGTGTGTTCTTTGGGCGAGGACATTAGGAGAAGTACAAAAGACATCAAAATTCCCAAGCGAAGCAATAGAAAAGAATCAGATTGTCAAAAAGCTTATTGATATTCAGGTTAAAGATCTTTTACAAAATTCAGAGGAAGAAATAGAAAAGCAAAGTTTTACATCCTCAGCAGATGTAAAAAAACTTGAAAAAACTGTGATAGGTTTTAGCAAGAAGATGGAAGTGGAGAGAACAGAACTTCAGAATTTGATTAATAAAAAACTTTATCATCATTATAAAGTTGAACGTATGACCATGAAAGCAAAAAGGGTTATCCGGAAACTTTTTGATGTCTATAGCAGCAATCTTAAGCAGCTTCCTTACGACGTTTATGATCGGAATAAAGAATATTCGAAGAAAGAAGAAAAAGAAATTATTTGTAATTTTATTGCAGATATGACAGATCGTGCAGCGTTAGAAGAATATGAAAAGCTTTTATAAAAATGACAAAGACAATAAAATATAGTTTATCCTCAAAAGAAAAATACAAGCGTGTTATCGCCGCAGTTCATATGATTTACCGCTTGGTTAATTCGACTTATAATACAAAAGAACTTTTGATTCGCTTGACTCGTGTTATTTGTCAGCTTGTTGGCGCGAGTTCGTCTTGCGTCCATGTTTTAGATGAGGGAGCGAAGAAGTTGAAGTTTATTGCTATTTTTAATGGAAAAATTAATATTTTGGTAGATAAGAAATCTGGTTTATCTAAAACTTCAGAAGATGAAAAAGCTGTGGCTAAGGGCAAGATGATTGTTCGTGATCGTTTTATTGGGCTGCCGTTGGTCAGCGAAGATAATATTGGTGCAGTTTTTATGCGAAGAAAACGAACAGAACCTATGTTTGATGATTTTGATCGTGAGGTTTTGGCTGTTTTAGCCGAGCAAGTTGTCACGGCTGTTAAAAATTTACAGATGCATGAACTTCAGCAAAAAGTTATCTTAGATAGCATTAAATCAATGGGTGAATTTTTTGAGAAATATGGTCATCTGGAGGGATCAAGACATCCACATGTTTATTACAAAGTAATTCGATATTTAGCTGAAGATCTTGGTATGAAGCAAAAAGAAATTGATCATTTAGAATATGCAAGCATTTTGCATGATGCTGGATCTGTTGATGTTCCGGGTGATATTTTGTCAAAAACAAGTCGTTTAACGCCTAAAGAATTTAGAATTATCAGAGATCATCCTAAAAAAAGTGTGGAATTTATTAAGCCTGTTGCTTTTTTAAGACCTATATTGCCAATTATTTTATATCATCATGAAAAGTATGATGGAACAGGATATCCTTCTGGGCTTAAAGGAGAGGAAATTCCTTTGGGTGCGCGCGTAATGGCTGTGGTTG
>JAOZRJ010000167.1:2213-4185 GCA_029931885.1 Candidatus Omnitrophota bacterium
CGTCCCTATAAAAAAGGGATGAATGTTTTAGAAATATTAAAAGAATTACAGAAGCAGAAGAGCAAGCAATTTGATCCATTGATTGTTGATGCATTTTGTAAGCTTTCAAGTCAAATAAAGTTCAAAAAATACTTGAGCTTAATGGTAAAATAGCAATATAATAAGTTTATGAATATTAATTATAAGCAAACGCAGTTTGAGCTTTTCCCAGGTGCTTCCAGTAATCCTCAGAATACGCATCGGCCAAAATTTCTTTTATCTAGCATTACGCTGAATTTGGAAAATATTATTGTCTTGACTGTTTTGTTGTTTATGGCTATTATTGTATCTTTCTCAGTTGGGGTTGAAAGAGGAAAAAAGATAGTTTTTGCGAAAGATTCTTTGACTGAGTCAAAAATTGCTCCAGAAGAGAAAGTTTTTCCGTCTTCGCAAAAACTTGTTGCAGACAAAGAGCCGATTGTCATTGCAAAGAAAGAAGAAGTTAAGAAAAGACCAGAAACTGCTTTAAAGGTTTTAAGTAGTATATCTAGCGATTTTTACACGGTGCAAGTTGCTTCTTTTAAAAGCCGAAAACATGCTGAAAAAGAGGCATTAAAATTAAAAAGTAAAGGCTATGAGATTTTTATCGTTCCCAAAGGGAAATATATGATCGTTTGTGCAGGAAAGTTTGGACAATCTGATCAAGCTAAAGATTTTTCAGCTGAACTAAAGAACAAATATAAAGATTGTTTAGTTAGGAGATTATAAAGATGTCTATTCACCCATCACTTAAAGTTGACTCTGCCGGCGCGCAACAAAAAACGGTATTGTCCCGCATTCAGCGTATAAAAGGCTTGATGAAAAAGGGAAAATGGAAAGAGGGAGATTTAGTTACTTCTTTGCCAAAAACAAAAATCGTTAAGATAAAGGCACGAAAAGAGAAAGCCAAAACTGATGATACCGAAGAAAAGAAGGCAGAAGCTCCAGCAACCCCAGCAAAGTAGATTAAAGCTCCGTTCATGGGCATAGCAAACTTCCTAATACTTTGTTTCATTTTTCTCTATTCAGTTATTCTTCATGAATATATGCACGGATGGACTGCTGATCGTCTTGGAGATTCAACGGCTCGAGAGCGCGGACGTTTGACCTTAAATCCAATCAAACATATTGATCCTCTTGGAACAATTGTTTTACCTGCAATGCTTGTGGTTATTCATTCTCCTGTTATCTTAGGGTGGGCTAAGCCAGTTCCTGTCAATTTTGCCCGCTTACGTAATCCCAAAAAAGATATGATTTGGGTTGGGCTTTCCGGACCTGCAACAAATATTGTGCTTGCCATTATATTTGGTCAGTTTCTTCGTAATAATATTTTCCCGTCAAGTCAATTTGTTTTCCAGATGGCTGTTTTTATCAATTTGGTGTTGGCTGTATTTAATCTTCTTCCGATTCCTCCTTTAGATGGTTCTCGCTTTGTCATGGGTATTCTTCCCGTTAGATATGCTCGAGTGTATGCAGGGCTGGAGAAGTATGGCATTATCATTATTTTTCTGTTATTATATTTTGGAGTTTTAGGCCGAGTTGTTTGGCCTCTTGTTAGTACTTTAGCAGTTTATTTAGGAGTTCAATAATTATGCAATATGTTACTGTTAATTTAAAAGAAAATAGTTATAAAATTGCTGTTGGCCATCATATTTTAAAAGAGCTAGGAGCCCAAATTCAAAAGCTTAAAATTGGTAGTGATGCTGTTGTTATCACTAATCCCTTAATTAAGAAGCTTTATGGGGCGCAGGTATCGAAAAGTTTAGCTAGTAAGAAAATTTTAGCAAAATTTCTTATAGTTCCTGATACCGAGAAAAGCAAATCAGAAAAAGTTGCTTTTAGCCTTATAAAAAAAATAGCTAATTATGATGTTAAGCGAAAGATTTTTGTTATTGCTTTAGGTGGAGGAGTTATTGGTGATTTAGCTGGATTTGTGGCGGCGGTTTATAAAAGA
>JAOZRJ010000012.1:0-1393 GCA_029931885.1 Candidatus Omnitrophota bacterium
TGGCTAGGGCGGTGATTTTAAATTCAAAGATACTTTTTTGTGATGAACCTACCTCAGGACTAGATCCTATTCGTAGTAGGAATATTACAAATTTAATTCACGATATTTCAAAGCATTTTAATGCAACTACAGTAATTACTTCTCATGATGTAGAGAATTCTTTTCGGATTGCTGACCAATTAGTAATTATGAAGGATGGTAAGCTTATTATGCAGGGGACAAAACAGGATCTTCAGAAAAGTGATGATATTTTTATTAAAGAATTTTTAAATTAACTTTAGGAGTTAGAATGGAAAAAAAAGAATTCTCAAGAAAACTTTATGCTGGATTATTTCTTATTATTGGTATAATCCTTATTCTTATTGTTGTTCTTTCAATAGGAATGGAAAAAGGGCTTACGCAGCCGAAATTTACTTTAACAGTTTTATTTCGTCAAGTTGGTGGACTTTTTGTCGGGGCGCCTATTCGGTTGTCTGGTGTAACTGTTGGAACGGTTGGAAAGATTGATTTTGTAAAGCAAGAGGTCGATAACCGAAATGTTGCGGTTACGCTTAATTTATTTGTACGATACCGTGATCAAATTGATAAAGCCCAAACATTTCAAATTAAGACTGAAGGTGTTTTAGGCCAAAAGTTTATTGCAATTGAAAAAGGTAAGAATGGCGGGGGAGAAAAAATTAATGTTGATGCACCAATTATTGGTGAAGATCCTCTCGATGTTCAAGATCTTGCAAAAACTTTTGGACAAACAGCTGTTTCTCTTCAGTCAACAGCTAGAAGTATGAATTCTGTAATGTTGGAGATCGAAGATCGTTTTAAATCTATAAAGAGAATTCTTAATCGTATTGAAGAACGATTAATAGAAGGAAATTTATTTAAGGTGTTTTAATTTAAAAAGAGATTAGGTGTTTCTTGACAATATAATAGTTATGCCAAGAAGTACATTAATGTTCAGTATTGAATTTGTATTTTTAATTTGATCAAAGAAATATTCGATAATAAGGAAAAGCAAAATAACTAGGGAGGATGACACATGTTTGTTCTAGGAAATTTTATTATATCGGTAGCAAAGGTTGCTGATATTCTTTTGACTCTACTATATTGGCTTATTTTAGTTCGCGCTCTAATCAGCTGGGTCAGTCCTGATCCGTTTAATCCTATTGTACAATTTCTTAATCGTACAACAGAGCCTATTTTGCAGCCGATTAGACGTGTTTTGCCAATGACATCAATTGATATCTCACCAATTATTGCATTTCTAGGGATTATATTTCTAAAATCATTTTTGATATCAACATTAATTAATATCGGCTATCGACTACAATAATTTAAATTAAGGAGAAGTGATGCTTGACCAAATGAAAAAATTGATGGAAATGAAAAAGCAGGCAGT
>JAOZRJ010000012.1:1403-15302 GCA_029931885.1 Candidatus Omnitrophota bacterium
AGATCTTAATACCTTGAACAGTCTCTGTTTCTGCAACCGAAGAATCAAGGTATTAAGATCGTGATTGACGGAGCGCAGAGATTTCGATCTATTCAAATTGATCCTCTAGTTGTAAATCCTGAGAACATAGATGGTTTTCAGGAAAAACTTTTAAAGGGTATCAATGGTGCGATTGTTGCATCTCAATCCATGGCCGCTGAGAAAATGAAGAAGATGACGGGACTTAATATTCCTGGATTTTAACTTAACATTAACAAAAACCAAAGGAGAGTGTTATGCCGTATGATAAGTCGCTTGATGCTGAAATTTTTAAGGACGTTAAGGAGTTCGAAGAAACTAGAATTACTGTAGGCGTATTTTCTTATAATGGAGGCGAAAAAAAGATTCAGATTTCTAGAGAAAATAAATCTGCTAATGAAGAATGGCGTTTCGCTAAGTTAGGCCGGATGAATAAAGTAGAGCTTGTAGAAATTCTTCCGTCTCTTAGCAAGGCTGTAGAGAGCATGTAATTAGTTAAAGGGTTTTCTATTTATGTGATGCTCTTGGGTTTTGCCCCAAGAGCATCACATAAGATAATCTTTTTTATGAAGAAATAGGTGTTTGTTAAAAATCGTGATAAGATAAATTAATTAAAGGAGAAAAATGTCAGGAGAAGTTTATCTCACGCAAGAAGGATATGAAAAGTTACAGGAAGAGCTTAATAGACTTAAGTCTGTTGAACGTCCTAAAATTTCTAAAGCTATTGGAGAGGCAAGGCTTTTGGGGGATTTGAAAGAGAATGCAGAATATGATGCTGCAAAAAATGCGCAAGCGCATTGTGAGGCGAGAATTTCTGAACTTGAAGGGAATCTTTCAAGAGTTAGGATTATAGAAAACGAAGATATTCCAAAAGATAAAGCTTTTATTGGAGCGATTGTGACATTGCATGATTTGGACACTGAAGAAGAATCGGTCTATACTTTAGTTTCGCCGGAAGAATCAGATTATGAGCAAGGAAAGATTTCTATTCAGTCTCCTATAGGTAAAGCGTTGCTTGGAAAAAAGCTTGGAGAAGAAATTGATGTTCAAGTTCCTGCAGGTGCTTTAAAATATAAAATTGTAAAAATTGGACGATAGGAATAAAATGATCTCAATCGGCGTTATCGGATGTGGACATTGGGGCCCTAATCATATTCGTACTTTTTCGCAGTTGTCAGGCTCTGAAGTTATCATGTGCGCTGATTCAGACCCATCTCGAATAGGAGCGATCAAAACCCTTTTCCCAAATATTAAAACAACCGAAAACTATCAGGATATCTTAAATAATAAGGATATTGATGCTGTTTGTATATCTACTCCTACAGCTACACATTTCAAGATAGTTAAGGAATCCTTGGGAGTAGGAAAACATGTTCTTTGTGAAAAGCCTTTGAGCTTGTCTGCTGAAGAATGTCAGAAATTAGGGGATTTGGCAGAAAAGCAAAAAAAGAATCTTATGGTTGGACATGTTTTTTTATTTAATCAGGGAATTATTAGCTTAAAAGAACATCTTCAATCAGGAGAGCTTGGAGATATTCATTATGCGCATTCTGAAAGAACAAATCTTGGTCCTTTTCGTTATGATGTAAATGCCTTGTGGGACTTGGCTCCGCATGATATTTCGATTTTTAATTATTTATTTGATAGCTGTCCTATTAGTACCTCTGCTAGAGGTCAGAAATGTTTAAAAACCAATTTGGAAGATTTAGCTTTTGTAACTCTCGAATATCCTAAAGACATCCTTGTAAACATTCATGTTAGTTGGCTTGACCCAAGAAAGGTTCGTCAAATCACGATTGTAGGCGACCAGAAAATGATTGTTTGGGATGACTTAGATAGCTTGGGACCGGTACGACTTTATGATAAGCATGTAGAAAGAACAGAAGTTTTTTATGAAACATATGGAGAATTTCAGCTTTTATCAAGAGAAGGATCTGTTACTATCCCAAAGATTTCAGCTGGAGAACCATTAAAGAGTCAAAATAAGTATTTTATTGATTGCATTGAAAAACAACAATTGCCAATTTTATCGGATGCACAAAAGGCATTAGACGTTGTTAAAACGTTATCAGCAATACAGGAATCTATGGACAATAACGGTCTTTCTACGAGAATTGTTTAAACAATGGATTACTTTAAGCACGAAACAGCATTAGTAGGAGTAAAAGCTAAAATAGGACATGGCACTCGTATTTGGGCTTTTTCAAATGTTCAGGATGGGGCAACAATCGGAGAGCACTGCAATGTTGCTGATCATTGCTTTATTGAAAAGGGTGTTCAAGTCGGAGATTTTGTTACAATAAAAAATGGTGTATCTATTTTTGAAGGCGTTATTATTGAAAATGATGTTTTTTGTGGAACGAATACGGTTTTTATTAACGATCGTAATCCAAGAAGTCATCGAAAAGATAATTGGAAAATGGAAAAGACAATCGTTAAGAAAGGTGCCACGATTGGAAGCAATGCTACTATTCTTTGTGGCATTGCTATTGGAGAATACGCATTTGTTGGTGCTGGAAGTGTCGTTATTAAAGATGTTCCGTCGCACGCTATGGTTGCTGGTAATCCAGCTAAAACGATTGGATTCGCTTGTTCTTGTGGAAGAAAAATAGATCAAAATTTGCAGTGCGAGTGTGGTTTAAAATATCTTAAAGAACAAGAAGGATTAATTATTGATGAGTAAGATTCTTGTTTGCCCGATTGCCTTTAATGAACATATTAAAATTAGGAATGTAATTGAGCGGTTTATAAAAAGTGCCGCGTTTGGAAAGGTTGATTATCTTGTTTTGGATGATGGATCTACAGATGAAACAACTCAGATTATTCATCAATTTGCTGATAAGAATATTAAGACGATTAAACATGAGAAGCAAATGGGTGTTGGCGCGTCTATTCGTACAGCGATTCGTTATTCTCTGAAGAATAACTTTGATATTTTAGTTATTATGGCAGGCAATGACAAAGATGATCCGGAAGAAATTTTTTCACTTGTTAATCCTATTATTGATGAAGGGTTTGATTTCGTTCAAGGTTCACGATATAAAGGTGGTTGCCGTGCGGGGGGAGATATGCCTTTGTATAGAAAGATAGCCACAAAAATTCATCCATTGCTTTTTTCTTTTTTTGCAAAATATAAAGTAACTGATAGTACGAATGGATTTCGTGCATTTAAATTATCAATATTTAAAGATGAGCGCATTAATTTAGATCAGTCTTGGCTTGATGCGTATGAGCTTGAGCCGTATCTTCTTTTTAAAGCAATAATATTGGGGAAAAAATTTAAGGAAGTTTTGGTAAAAAAAATATATCCATCAAAAAAGTTAGGATATACAAAAATGCGCCCGTTTTTAGGTTGGTGGAGTATTTTAAAACCAATTTTTTATTTAGGGCTTAAAATAAAAAGGTAGGTGAAAAATGAAAAAATGTCCGAGGTGCCAAGTTCTTTTTAAGGAAGAGGAGCGCATGAAGTGTCTTTATTGCGATGGTATGCTGATGAAAACAGATCTTCTTGCGTTTCAAAAAAATACCGGCCTTGATCTTTCCAAAGCAAAAGAATTAAGATTAGGTAACGATCCCTTGACTCATCAAAGGAAAGTTTTTTTGGTTGGAACTTTTTTGAGAGGAAAAACATTCTTATCCTCATTTGCATTTAGCGCAAGCGAAATGAAAAGAGGGGAGGATTTCAAGCGATTCTTTATTCAGCCCATTGATATTGGCTATATTATTAAAATTCCTTGGTTTTTTGTAAATACCATTTATTCTGTTTTTTACCATGTTTTTTACAATAGGTATTGCCCTGTTTGCGGCTGGAAATACACTTTTCCAGATGGTAATGGAAATCATCCTCAAGCTAGCTGTGAGTATAATCAAGAATATAATAAACTTTGCGATGAGCTTTTTTCAGGGAAGGCTTTTGTTGATTTGGAAGAATTAAACAAGGAGTCCAAAGAAAAAATTAAAAAAGGTCAAAGAAGTGCTGTTCAGAATCTGACGCATCGCAATGTTCAGTGGGAAGGTTTTTTAGATATGCTTGCGATTATTACTTCTTTTTTTGTGTATATTTATATTTTTGTTAAATTGGTAATGCCGATTTTTAATAATATATATGATCTTTAGATTATGAGAATTTTTGGAAAGAATACAGTTATTGAACGCCTTAAGAGTAATCCTCGGAGCATTAAGAAGATATATATTCAGCAGCGACACCCAGATACTTTTTATGTTCAAAAAAAAGGAAAAAAGTGGGGAGTTCCTGTTTATATAGTTCCTCAGTCCAAAATACTTAAAATAACCCGTAACCATAATAGCCAGGGTATTGTAGCTGACGTTGAAGATTTTACATATACGGATTATAACGAGTTAATAGAGTTATCAAAGAAGAAGAAATTATCTTTATTATTTCTAGATAATCTTCAGGATCCTCAGAATTTAGGTTCAATTATTCGTAGTCTTGCGTGTTTTGGAGATTTTGCTATTGTTCTTCCCAAAAAAGAATCTGTCGGCGTGACAGAATCTGTTTTTCGTGTTGCGTCCGGTGGAGATAACTATGTGTTAATCGCGAGGGTTGCTAATTTAAGTAACGCGATATCGGTAGCGAAAAAAAATGGATTTTGGATTATAGGTGCTGTTGTAGGGGAAGGAGAGGATTTATCAACTATTTCTCTGCCTTTTTCGGTTGCCCTTGTTGTTGGATCTGAGGAAAAAGGAATTCGTGATGTTGTTAAAAAACATCTCGATGTTAAGATAACAATTCCGATGAAGCAGCCACGATTATCATTTAATGCAGCTCATGCAACAACAATTTTATGTTATGAAATCACAAAACAAAAAAATCAAAAAAAGAAATAAGTCACAATCACCTGCGTTAGACTTTTTTGCAGAGGTAGGTCTTTTAAAAAGGGTAAAACGTAGCGGTTGGTGGGTCACAGGCATTAAGAATCCTGAGAGTGTCGCAGATCATTCTTTTAGGTGTGCAATTATTGCCTATTATATAGCACATTTAGAGAATGTTAATCCATGCAAAGTAGTTGTTATGGCGCTTTTTAACGATATTCATGAAGCTCGTATTAATGATTTACATAAAATGGGTCATTATTACATTGATTTTAAGTCGGCAGAAAAGAAAGTTTTTGAAGATCAGGTAGAAGATCTTGATCAAAAAGTTAAAAAAGAACTTTCGCAATTACGTTTTGCCTATGATGCACAGAAAACAAAAGAAAGTATAATCGCACGCGATGCGGATATATTAGAATGTCTTGTTCAGGCTAAGGAATATTATCAAAGTGGACACAATAAAGCTAAGATATTTTTTAAGAAAGCCCCAAGCTTTTTAAAAACAAAAACTGCAAAAAAGATGTGGAATGATTTAAAGAAATGGGATAGTGCATCTTGGTGGCAAAATGTTGTAAAATTTGAGCGATAATTATTCTTATATTTAGTGTAGGAGTTTTTATTTTTTTACCGTTTTTTTTAATTTAAAGCTGAATTTTAAGCATATGTGCTTGGCAGGATATGATCTCAATGGTATCATAGAGGCGTTCAATTTATTATAAGAAGAATTAACAGCTTTAGGATTTTTATAGACGTTGGAATGTCTGCTAATTGAAGGAGAGGATTGTATGCAAAGAATCGGCATAGCGGCAAGTCGCATAGCAAAAGGAAATCTTTTTTTTTATAATATCTTTGTCGTTTTAATATCTTTTTTGTTTTCTTTACTGGTATTTATTATTTCCGGATTGTCGATTATGCTAGGCCTTGTTGTTATTGCTTTTTTAACACAAGCACCATCTATTGTTGTAATGAAACAGGGTGGTTTGTCTCCAGTTTCCATCAGCATGATGTTTTTAGGGATTATTATCGGTATTTTTAATTTTTATGCCATTGGAATCAATATTAAGATTAAAAAGAATTAACGAAACGGTCTTAAGGAATGTTTGAATCAAAAACACAATTTGAAGGGTTGCTAAATAATCTAGGGGTAGGAATTTTTCGTTATTCTTTAGACGCTAAGGGACGTTTTTTGTTTGTTAATACGGCTTTTACTCATATGATCGACGAAAAAGATGATCATCTTTTGAGTATAAGCTTTCAGGATATTTGTGACAATCCAGATGAATTGAGCCGGCTGAATACAAAGATTTGCGGTGAAGGATATGTTAAGAATGAGTGGATTAGATTAAAGAAGAGGGACGGGCAAGTTATCCAATGTTCTGTTAATGCTGTTTTGGCAAAGAATCAGGATGGAGGATTTATTGGTTGATGTCGTTATTGAAGACATCACTGAGCATAAAAAAGCGAGAGAAGGGCTTTTGCAGGCAAAGTTGGCAGCTGAAGAGGCGAATAGTGCTAAAAGTATGTTTTTGGCAAATATGTCCCATGAAGTTCGAACGCCGATGAATGCAGTTATAGGTATGCTAGATCTAACCTTAGAAACAGATCTCACTGAGGATCAAAGGGATAATTTAGAGACTGCAAAAGAAGCCGCTGATAATCTTTTAAATCTTTTAAATGATATTTTAGATATTTCCAGGGTTGAAGCTGGAAAAATTACTTTGGAAAACATCGAGTTTGACCTTTGGAAAGTTACTGAGAGCATCAGTAAGGGTCTTTCGGTTTTAGCGAATAAAAAGAACATTCAACTGACTAGCCATATCGGTGAACAAGTTCCTAGATTTATTGTTGGAGACTCAACAAGGCTTCGTCAGATTATTATTAATTTAGTTACAAATGCAATTAAATTTACACATGAGGGAAAAGTTGATATCAAAGTTGAGACTTCTTCTGTTTCTTCGGATGAAGCGCAGTTAGTGTTTTCTGTCTCAGATACAGGTATCGGAATTCCTAAAGATAAGCAGGAGAGTATTTTTGATGTTTTTACACAAGCAGACGCATCGACGACAAGAAAATTTGGAGGCACGGGTCTAGGTTTAGCAATTTCGAGAAAATTAGTTGAAATGATGAGTGGACGTATTTGGATTGAGAGTGAAGAAGGCATGGGAAGCAAGTTTTTCTTTACAGCGCGATTTGAGGTCAAAGAGAGGCAGCAAGATAGTTCTGTTGATGAACGAAAACAGGAGAGTGTTCAGAAAAAAGAGCCGTTAGCGAAAGGATTAAGAATATTAAATATTCTTTTAGTGGAAGATAACCCTCTTAATCAGAAGATCGCTGTGAAACTTTTAGAAAAAAGAGGATGGTTTGTAGAAATTGCTGAAAATGGAAAGATTGCTCTTGATAAAATTGGTGAAAAAGATTTTGATTTAATTTTAATGGATGTTCAAATGCCGGTTTTAGACGGGCTTGAAGCCACGAGAATTATTCGAAAGCAAGAACAACAAACGAAAACACATCTTCCTATCATTGCAATGACAGCGCGGGCTATGGCTGAAGATGAGAGAAAATGTTTAGAGGCTGGGATGGATGCGTATATTTCAAAACCGATTGATGCCGCAAAAGTTTATGAAACAATTGTGGATGCCTTAGAAAAAGGAATGTTTAATGAGTAAAATAATTATTGATGTTGATGACGCCCTTAAGAGGATTCAGGATGATAAGGAGCTTTTGGTTGAATTGATCGAGATTTTTTTAGATGATTGCCCAAAAAAGATGAAGGAACTAAAGGCTTTCGAGCAGGATAAAAATGCTATTGGATTAAGTGAAGTTGCTCATTCTATAAAAGGTGCTGCCGCGAATATTAGCGCTGTAGGATTGCGAAAGATATTTTTTGAAATAGAAGAAATGGCCAAAAATAATAATTTTGAATCGATTAGCCAAAGAATTAAACAAGCTTCTTTAGAAATAAAAGAGATAGAAGAGTATTTCCCCAACCTAAAAGAACAACTAAATACATAATTAAACACGTGAAGAACTTTTCTAAAAACATTAATCGCTTTTTTGAAAGATTAACTTTTTCAAAAGCGATTATTATTTTGCTGGTTTTGGGTTGCCTTATTTATGGAGGCACTCTTCGCAATCCTTTTGTTCATGATGATTTTGTTTTTATCGTCGGGAATCCTGACATCGGAAGATGGGATGATTTAAAAGATATTTTCTTTAAACCTTCAAGATTTGGAGAAAGTCACACTATTATTAATCAATATTATCGACCGGTACTCGATATTTTTTGCAAAATTCAATATATGATCTTTTCTTTTAATCCTGCTGGGTATCACCTGACAAACCTTATTTTTCACATTTTAAATAGCTTATTGGTTTATTGGATTTTTGTGTTTTTTATTAAAAATAAAAAACTTTCTCTTGTTGGAGCATCTATTTTCTTGGTTCATCCTGTTCAGACAGAAGCTGTTTGCGCAATTGCTGGGATTTCAAACTTACTGCTTACATTCTTTTGTTTATTAAGCTTTATTTTTTATATTAAGGCATGTCAAAGCCGAGCGAATTTAAATTTTTATCTAAGATATGCTTTTTCACTTGTTATTTTTTCTGTTGTGCTTTTTTTAAAGGAGAGAGCTGTTATCTTCCCTTTTTTAATTCTTTTTTTTGAGAGTTATGTTTATAATTCGCAATCAAACATAAAGTTTTTACTGCGGAGGTTTTTATATAGTATTCCATTTTTTGTTGTTTTAATTGGCCATTTTGTATTTAGGGAGTTTGCGCTGGGAAAAGCGTTTCCGCAATTTTTCTCTAACCCTCAGGAGCTGATTTTGCGCGTCATCTCTATTCCAAAAGCGATTCTTGTATATTTTAAGATTTTGATATTTCCGATTGATCTACATTATTATCGTAGTCTGAATATTTTAGATTATTCGGTCTATCCGTCTATTGCGTTGTTATTGTTAATTGTGGTTTTTCTTTTCATCTTGAGGCTTCTTTCAAAGCAGAACAGACGAATATTTTATTTTGGGGTAGGATGGTTTTTTATTTCGCTTTTGCCTATTTTAAATATTGTTCCGCTTATCAACGAATATTCTTTTATTTCAGCGGCTGAGCATTTTTTGTATTTTCCGTTAGTAGGTTTTATTTTGGCCTTATTGGCAATTTTAAAGGAAATTAAGGAAAAATTTTCGAGTAAGTATTTCAGTCGTATATCTTCTTTATTTTCAATAATCATTATTTTTCTTTTTTCAATTCTGACTATCCGACAAGGTGATTATTGGAAAGGTGAAATTCCACTTTTTGAGAGAACATTAGTCTTTCAGAAAGATTTTGGGAGAGTCCGTATTTTGTTAGCCAGAGCTTACTACTTTGGACGAAACTATGACAAGGCGATTGAAGAATATCATAAGGCTCTGGAGATTATGCATGGATATGTTTTTAGGGTTAAAGGTACACAGATGGAAAAGTTTTATTTATCTTTTGTTAAAGAAATTTATTTTGATTTAGCGCATTGTTATGAAAATAAAGGTGATTTTCATATCGCGATTGAAGAATATCAAAAGTGTTTAATTATTGATCCATTTGATTCAAAGATTCTTGGGAATATTGGGACAGCTTATTTTTATTTAGAGAGAATCGATGAGGCAATTTCATATCATGAAAAAGCATTAAAAATTGATCCTCAGGATATTCTTGCGCTTAATAATTTAGCGATTTGCTATATTCAAAGAAATGAGTTTAAGAAGGCAGAGGAGATTCTTCAGCATGTATTAACATTAGACCCGAATCTTGTTTCTGCTCAGAAGAACTTAAATTTGCTTATAGAGATGAAGAAAAATAAACCGTAAAGATTTAAGGAGTATTAAAGCGTTGCTTATTTGATTTGAATCCTTCCGACCCTAGGACTTTATAGGCTAATTCATCTTTGTCTTGTCCATTATCAAAGTCGTATTCAATAATTGCTAAGACCTGTAGAACAAGTTCAAAAGGATTTTGAAGCATTTCCGGGCTTGCCTGAACCATCTCATCAATTATATTAATATAATATTCTGGAGAATTTTTAATAATCGCACCTTTTTCGCGAAAGAAATTTATATAGTGCGCAACAATAAAGGCTTTAGGTTCTGGGTCGGCAATAAGAGGCCAAATTTTGCTGGAAGATTCCAATGCCATTAAAACTTTAGACATGTCCGCAATTTGTGCGATTTGTGAATCGTCAACCCCCTGAGCTGGGAGGTCCCATGTCTGTTGGACTAGAAAATCTTGTTCTATTTCTATTTCTTGTGGGAATTGCCCTTGCATATGTGCTTGTTCCATCATTTGTTGTTTAATAGCCTCTTGCTGCATTATTTGTTGTTGGACGGCACCTTGCTGCATCATTCGTTGTTGGACGGCACCTTGCTGCATCATTCGTTGCTGTATGAGGGCTTTTTGCATTGTAGCTTCTTGCATAGCTTGTTTTTGCTTCATGGCTTGAACAGCTCCAGCAAAAACGAAAGAAGATGTAGAAAATAAATATAAAATTATTAATAAAAGTTTTTTCATGATAAAGTTTTTACTTCCTTAAAGATTTCATTAATGGGAGAAATTTTGTTAAGAGGGTAGAAATGAATTCCAGGTGCGCCGTTTTTAAGAAGGTCGCGGCATTGTTCAATGCAGAAATCAATGCCTTGCTGTAAAATGGCTGGCTTATCATCCGCAATAGGTGAAAAAAGTTTTTGAACTTTTTTAGGAATAGTTGTTCCACAAGTTTTACAAAATTTTAAAACTCCATAATAATCTGTTATTGGTAGAATGCCGGGGATAACACGAGCATTAATGCCCAAACTTTTAAGTCTTTTTACATATTCATAATAATCATTATTATCAAAAAATAATTGAGTAATCACGTAATCGGCGCCGGAGTTAATTTTTGTTTTTAGATATTGCGCATCAAGATTCTTATCAGAACAAAGTATGTGCCCTTCGGGAAAGCCGGCAACACCTATAGAAAAATAATTATCGTAATTTTGTTTTATAAAGTCACAAAGCTCATAAGCATATTTAAAGTTTTCTTTTTCAGGCTTCCAGTTGGGATTATCTTTGGGCTGATCTCCGTAAAGAGCGAGTACATTTTTTATATCTCGAGCTTTGATATTATCAAGAATGTTTTTGATATCGTCTCTGGTATTTAAAACGCATGTAAGGTGCGCAATGCTTGGTATTTGATGGCTTTTTTCAACATGTTCGACGATATCGAGAGTTTTATCTCTATTTCCTCCGCCAGCTCCATAGGTGCAGGATACAAAATCAGGCTTAAGTTCAACAAGAAGACGTATGGTCTCAAGAAGTTTTTTATAGCCTTCTTCGGTTTTTGGTGGAAAGAGCTCAAAAGAAAAAGTCTTTTGTCTCTTATCAAAGATTTCTGTGATTTTCTCCATAGTGTTATGCATTATATCATTTTTATGTTTGTCTGGCTATTTTGTTATAAAGTTTTGTTAATTTTTGATATAATGAAACAACTTTAGAAAAGGAGAGTTTTATGAAAGGAATTATTCTTGCTGGAGGAAAGGCAACGCGTCTTTACCCAATTACACGTGGAGTCTGTAAACAGCTTTTGCCTGTTTATGATAAGCCGATGATTTATTATCCTTTGTCGGTGTTAATGTTGGCTGGCATTAAGGAAATTTTAATTATTTCCACTCCGAAGGATTTGCCGCGATTTCAAGATCTATTAGGTGATGGAGCAGGTTTGGGAGTTTCTTTGAGCTATGCTGAGCAAAAAGAACCAAGCGGTATTGCTGAGGCATTTTTAATTGGAAAAAATTTTATTGGCAATGAAGCCGTTAGCCTTATCCTTGGAGATAATATTTTCTTTGGCCAGGGATTATCTCAGCTTTTGCAGCAAGCGGCTAGTCAGAAGCGAGGAGCAACTATTCTTGGCTACTACGTTCAGAATCCACAGGAGTATGGAGTTATAGATATTGATGGATCGGGAGATCCTATATCTATTGAAGAAAAGCCAGAAGCACCAAAAACAAATTATGCTGTTACAGGTCTTTATTTTTATGATAATGATGTTATTAAAATTGCTGAAGCTATTAAGCCTTCGGCTCGACATGAAAAAGAGATTACAGATGTTAATCGAGTTTATCTAGAAAAGAAACGGCTTTCTGTCCAGCTTTTAGGCCGCGGATATGCTTGGCTTGATACAGGAACATATGAATCGTTAATTGAAGCCTCGTTATTTATAAAAACAATTGAACAGAGGCAAGGATTGAAGATTGGATGCATTGAAGAAGTTGCTTATCGCATGGGTTTTGTTAAGAAAGATAGATTACGAGAACTTGCAAGAGAGTTTAAAACAAGTTATGGTGATTATTTAAATAAGATTGCTAATGAAGAGGATTGATCATGTCATTTAAGTTTAAGAGACTGGAAATTCCAGATGTCGTATTAGTTGAGCCTAAAAAGATAGGAGATGCCAGAGGTTTTTTTGTGGAAGTTTATAAATCTTCTGATTTTAATTCTTTTGGCATAGACAAACAAATTGTTCAGATAAATTATTCTAAATCTCAGAAAAGTGTTTTAAGAGGTTTGCATTATCAAAAAGAACCTTGTGCGCAGGCAAAACTTGTAAGGGTTGTTCAGGGCGAGATTTTTGATGTTGTTGTAGATATCCGAAAAGGTTCGCCTAGCTATGGTAAATGGGTTGGAGTAAATCTTGATTCTGATAGCATGAATATGCTTTATGTTCCAGAAGGATTTGCGCATGGATTTCTGACTTTGTCTGATGAAGCAGAGATTGAATATTATTGTTCAAGCGTATATTCTCCAGAGAATGAAAGAGGAATTATTTATAACGATTCTACTTTAAACATTTCTTGGCCAGAAGAAAATCTATTATTATCCAAAAAAGATTTAGAAAATCCTCAATTGGATAAGTCTGATAATGATTTTATTTATGAAAAATGAAATTTTAATTAGTGAAAATTCAAATTAGGCCAGAAATTAGCGTTTAAAATTTAAATATTAGACTATATAAAGGAAGGCGTTAAATAGGTGTGGGTGATTCACTTGTTGCACTAATTTAACATAAATGTTAAACTATTGATATGAGATTAGAGGAGTTTATTAATGCTACTAATGGCTTGCCAATTATTGAAAGCGAGGCTTTATGTGTAGGCTTGCCTGATCCTGCTTCATTTAAGGTTCAGCTGAGCCGTTGGGAGAAATCTGGAAAAATTATTCAGCTAAAAAGAGGGGTTTATTTATTAGGGCAAACTTATCGAAAGATAGATCTTTATGAGCCTTATGCAGCTGGAGTTCTTAAGAGACCATCTTATATCAGTCTTGAGAAGGGGTTGGAGTATCATGACCTTATTCCGGAGGCGGTTATGGTTTATACATCAGTGACAACCAAAAGGCCGGGACGACTTGTCACAAAGGTGGGGACTTTTGACTTTCGTCATATTAAGAAATCTCTTTTTTGGGGATATGAGTCGGTGAGCTTGGATAACCAAACTGCTTTTTTTGCCACTTCTGAAAAGGCCTTGCTTGATTATTTTTATTTGAAGAAACGAAATATCTCAATCGATTATTTAAGAGAAATGCGGCTTCAGAATGTAGAGAAGATCAATATTGATAAATTATTGAACTATGTTCAGAAATTTAAAAGTCCTAGTATGTTAAAAGCAGCAAAGATTGTTGTTGAATATATTTCTTTATATAAAAAAGGTGAAAAAACATTATGAAAGATTATGTTCTTGAATTAGCTGCTAAAGAGTCCGGGCTCAATGCCAAAATTAATACAATGCGTGAATATCTTCAGGCGTATGCTTTAAGGATTATGCACGATGAAGGTGTGTTTAGAACAACGGCATTTTTAGGGGGGACTGCGTTAAGATTTCTTTATGATCTTCCAAGGTTTTCTGAAGATTTGGATTTTTCTTTAGTCAACAAAAAGGAAAAAACATATCAGTTTATTGATTTGATTGTTAAATTAAAGCAAGAATTTGTTTTGTCGGGATATAGTGTTTCGGTAACATATAATGATAAAAAAACGGTTCA
>JAOZRJ010000168.1 GCA_029931885.1 Candidatus Omnitrophota bacterium
AGTTGCGGATCTAGTCCGAGAACTTACATCAGTAAAGAGAGAACAGAATAAAATCGGCAAATCGAAATACCTTCTCAAAAAAATGTTGAAGATGTCTAGTGATGCTTTATTAATTAAATTGGTAGATAGACTCACTAACTGTAGCGATTTTCCTACGGCGCCTCAAAAATTCGTTTTGAAATATTCAAAGGAAACTGATTTTATATTGGATGGATTGCCAAATCGAAAATTAAATAACAATCACAAAAAGTTAATTAAAGAAATTAGATCGAAATTAGTATTATGAAATATACCTACATTTATGGATTAATTGATCCAAGGAACGTTTCTATTAGATATGTCGGCAAATCTGATAAACCTGAAAATAGATTAAAGGTTCATATTAAAGAATCTATTAATATGAATTCAACTTATAAACACAATTGGATTAAAAAGTTATTAGGTTTAAATATTCAACCCATTTTAATAATATTAGAGAAGGTTGAAGAAAATAAATGGATTGATAGAGAAATATTTTGGATAAACAGAATAAAAGAAATATATGGAGAATTGGTTACAAATACAACAGCTGGCGGAGAAGGTAGTAATGGTTTAATCGGTCGCAAAAATAGTAAAGAATCAATACAAAAGATGAAAGATGCCGCCAATAAAATTACATCAAATGGTCTAACCGTAGCTCAAAATAGAGTCTCTAAATGTTTAAAAACTTTTTCAACAATTCAAGAAAATGGGAAAACGTTGGCGTATAATACATCATTAAAAGCTTCAACTACTATGAAACTGGACATAGATGATAATGGATTGGACGGATTGCAACGTAAAAAACAAAAAGCTGATATTACAATAAATAAAACAGTGATGAAAGATGGCCGAACTCAACGACAACATATAAATGAGAAATTAAGTAATACAATCAATAGCCGTAATAATACATTAACAAAAAGTGAAATAAAAAAATTATACAGTCGCAATAAAGGTAAAAAAGTTTGGAATAACGGATTTAAAAATATAATGTCGATAAAAGACCCAAATAAAATAAATATCACTAGCGGGCCGTGGGTTTTGGGCAAATTAAAAAGAGACGAATTACATATTGGACAACTTGAATCGTAGATTGAGTAAGGATAAATTAATGTTAGTAAAAGAAATCAAAACAAGGTTGAGAGTATGGGCATAAAAACATTCAAAACATATTTAACGGAAGGCTTTTCCGCAGGCGACATGAAGAAAGCTGAGAAACTCATTATACGAGTTCTAGAGAGGAAGGTTGGTAAGAAATTTAACAAATTCGGCACTGAAGAAGTTGTGTCCGGAGGTGTAAAGAAAACTGGCCTCAAATACTTTGTTGACGGCACGGTGACCATGGTTCGGTTTA
The DNA here is from genome assembly GCA_029931885.1 of Candidatus Omnitrophota bacterium. Next base: position 1,376 of record JAOZRJ010000168.1, read on the forward strand.
ATTGGGTTGCCAAGCACGGTAGCGAAATAGAATCTGTCGATGTTTGGGATGGTCAAGGTGATGTAAGTGTTCCTACAGTCAACATTGACTGCACGGCCGCTTCAGTTGTAAAGATCATACCTAAGTTGGCTGAAATTATCAAATCGCCATCATCCACTGCCGGTCAAGAGTTTACAATCAATGAATCAGACTTGTCGGAAATGGCACGTCCCACTGGCGAGATCAAACAACAATTTTTGACGTCGAAAAAGATCACCTTAGCCAAATTCAAGAAAAGTAAGAAACTCCAAAATGAATTCCAACGATTCCAACGACAAGTTAAAAAAGGCAAAGGCGTTCTAGCAGAACCTACCACTGTCAATGTATCTAAAGTAAAAGTAAGGAAAGGCAAAAAGGAAATTGTCAAGGATGATCCAGAGATAGCAAAAGGCGAAAAACTTCTAAAGAAAGTATCGCCAAAGGAAATATTTGAAGATTTAGTTTCTCTGTCTACTATGGTTATCAAAGGAAAGATGCCGTCACTTATCGTAACTGGAATGGCCGGGTCTGGTAAAACATACGAAATCCAAAGTCAAATCAAAAAGTCCGGCTTGAAACGACCGGATGACTGGCATTTACAGAAAGGTCATTCATCTCCATTCGGACTCTATAGTACGTTATATACAAACCGAAATAAATTGATTGTCTTTGATGACTGTGATTCTGTCTTTGGTGATGCTGTTTCTGCCAACCTGTTGAAAGCGGCACTTGACTCATATGATGTAAGAGAAATTTCATGGTCATCTAAATCTACAATTCCGAAAGAAATGTTCGATCAAGATCCTGATAAATACTTATCACCTGAGAAAGGCGCTCCACAGTATCCTGATCAATTTGAATTTAAAGGTCGCATCATTTTCATTTCAAACTTGCCGTCATCTAAAATCGAACCGGCGATTATATCCCGTTCATTGACGATTGAAATTCAAATGACTCACGACGAGTTGACTGAAAGGATGCAATCGATTATTGAAGCGATTATGCCAGATATAGATGTGAAAGTCAAACAGGAAGTTCTCGATTACATGAAAGAGCATGCCGAAGACTTTGCAGCCAATGAGACAAACATGAGAACATTTGTGAATTCTATCAAAATTAGAATGTGTGACCCTAACTGGAAACGACTATGTGAGCGATATGCATAAGATGAAACGATTCAAAGAGAAAATAATCCATGAAGCAGCTCAAGATATACTGAATGAGGCTAGTGTATACGACGATGGCAAATATTCAGCCGGACATCAGTTCACAATTAAACCAAAAATGGTGAAAACCGTTGTTAAGCTTCTCGGCATCACTGATCTCACCCCATCTGATGTTTTCACAAAAACAGATCCTGATGATACGGCCATCATGATTGGCGATGAGGGTCCCCCTATCCTATATTTTACGATACGTGACCAGAAATTTGGTTTGACGAAGCCGACGAGTGTCATCAGTAATTACTTCAATCATTACAAGGATTCAAACAAAGGCGTCAACTGGAAGGACATTACATTGGAAACGGCAGCTTGTGCGGGACTCTTCATGTCACTGGATGAAATCGACTTTTATTCAGAAAAGGCATTCGCTAGAGGTGGCGATATAACACCCGAAGAGGCCGGTGAACTAAGATCCAAAGTCCTTACAATCTTGAGTATGTCTGGTGATTGGATACCTGAAGGCGTCTCTATCATTAAACAAGGGATCGGCAAAGATTTTAATTTGGCCGATGTACGGATTTTATTGTCTTCTATGAGAGGGATGGCGATCTTTAAAAAGTCTATTCTTGATAAGCAAAGTTTCGGTAAAATTAATTTCATTCATAATCAAATCAATACTTATTACGACGCAGAGACGAATAATGACTTGATCAAGAAGCAAGGACAGAAGGCCAACACAGCGGACATGATCATTACAAATCTCGATCCTGGCCAGACGATTAGCATTATGCAATCCAAGCAAATTGAATACGATAAGTCTTCAGGCATGTGCCACAGTAAAGAAGATGGACTCAAGATGTTCCAGGTCTCTTTAAAAAAAGGGCGTAAAGAGGCACAACTGGGCAAGATTTTTGCTGTTGTAAAAGACGCTTACGGAATCCCATCGTTCGATGATCTATTGAACACAATCGTCACGGAAAGTTTCATTAGTGATATATTGAAAAAAGCCAAAGATCGATCAAAAGCTTTTGCGGGTCTTATAAAATCCACGTTCCAGAAGATCACGGGCTGGTCGAAAGGGTTCCAAAAACGTCTATCGAAACAGATGGACAAAGACAATGATAAATATCGTGATGAACTTCTTAAGAAAATTGGTGCGAGTCGTTTGAGTGAGAAGAAAGAGCCTAAAGCCAAGAAAATAAAATTTTATGATCGATTGGCCGATTTAAACGGCAAAGAAATCACTAAGATGTACAAAGAGATTGAGTCCAGCCGCAAAATGTTATCAAAGTTGGGCGACAAATATTACTTTGCCACATCAATCACTGACAAACCAGTGCCAATTGTGAAATCGTTGCCGCCGAGTGACATTGTGAAGTTATTTGCCAACTATACATCATTTCGCGTAATTGAAAAGTTCATCAATCAAGAAACGTCTAGCGTTGACGATATCTTGACGTCAATACTCCAATTACAGAAAGAAATGTCGTTTGGTCGTACAACACTGCCAGTGTACAAAGTATACGGTGTTAAGTATGGTGAAAATAATTCATATGATTATCTTGGCGGATCGGCAGAATATGAAGTGAAAAAG
>JAOZRJ010000169.1 GCA_029931885.1 Candidatus Omnitrophota bacterium
ACCTTCATTCCCTTAAAAGATTTTGGAATTTCTGGAACATTTCTTTTCTGAACAGAAAAATTAGGATAAACAACTTCTATTTTTCTAATAGGATTAACTTTAAAATTAATATTTGAAAGAGATAGTCGTGTTAAAATAAAAATATGAATCACAAGTGAAATAATAAGCGCGTATTTAAATATCCTGTCTTCCATAATTGTAATTTAGAATCTCAAAAATAAATCAAGACTTTGAATTTTTCAATTCTTTTATAATGAATGCAAAAAAACGAATTGTATCCAAAAATGGATTAATTTTACTTAATTCATTTCGATAAATCGCTTGGATAGGAACTGAATAAATTTTGAATCCTTTCCTGCTTGCCCTAACAAGAACTTCTGTTTCTATTTCAAAATCTGATGAAAATAGTTGAATTGCCTTTAATATATTAACGCTGATGAAGCGGAATCCACATTGCGAGTCTGGAATCTTTTGATGACACAAGCCGGATATCATGGCAGACATGAACTTATTTGTTAAAAAACGAACTGTTGGCATATTCTTACAATTCCCCATTCTGTTTCCTGAAACAATAATATCGCCAGAAGAGTCATTCGCTTTCTCAATAAAAACATCGAGATCTACGATATCATGCTGTCCATCACCATCCATAGTAATTACTGCATCAAACCCCTTTTTAGCAACATAATCAAATCCATCACGCAATGAAACGCCTTTTCCTTTTTTCTCTTGATGGCGGATGAGATGAGCACCATTTTGTTCTGCGATATCACCACAACAATCCGTAGATCCATCATCAATCACAACAACCTCTAAGCTCTTGTTTTTTATTTCTTTGATAAGCTCTCCGATTGTTTGGCTCTCATTATAAACTGGGATAATAATGCAAATCTTCATTCGATCCAAAACCTTTTAAACATAAACCATTGAGTTGGGTGCTCCTTAATCTTATTTTCAATAAATGAAATATATTTTCTTGTAAGAGAAAAAATCGGATGCTTACTTGAGGCACTTTGCTCAGGAAAAATAGCATCATCAAAAATCAAAGTAAAATGATCATCTTGATCTCTTAGCATAAATGTTGGAACAATCGGAGCTCCCGTTTTAAGAGAAAACGCTGCTGGACCCTTTGGAATAATTGTCTTTTTACCAAAAAAAGTAACAACTTCCCCAGTAGAATTAAAATCACGATCAGCCAAGAGAGCAATAAGCCGATTCTCTTTTAGGCCTTTAATACATTCTCGAATAGCGACATTACTAGAAACAACTTTCATGCCTTCTGCAGCGCGCTGCGCATTAAACAAATCATTTACGGACCGTTCCTTATGCGGCAAAGCAACCGCAATCGGCGGATAACCTAATTTACTAATCACACATCCACCAAGCTCCCAATTTCCTATATGCGCAGTAACGATAATAACGCCTTTCTGGTGCTTAAGTGCTTCTGTCAACTTTTCGAGATGCTTTATTGTGACATTTTCTTTTATATAATTTTGATCAAGCCTCCCTTGCACCCGAAAGAAATCAACCAAATATTTCCCAAAATTTCGAAAAACTTCCCTCGACAAATGAGGAATATTTTCTTCTGATTTTAAAATAACCTTTAAATTATTCTTAACAATTCTGCGATCTCGCGGGCAAAAATAGTAATGAACATCAGACATAAAAACCGCTATCTTATAAGCTAAAGATAACGGTAATCGCTGAACACAAAATTGACCAAATTTATAGAAATAATATTGTATCATTTTTCCAGAATAAGTTTTGAAATATCTAAAGCAGCTCGAGGCTTACTATTTTCATAAGCAGCCTTACTCATGGCTTTAATTTTCTCAGGTGAACTTAAAAGTTGTTTTATTGTAGTCATTAAACTTTCAACATCATTAACTTCAGCGGCAATACCCTTACTTAAAAGCAATTCAGTATTTCGTGTTTCTTGACCGGGAATAGGATTAACAATAACTAAAGGCAATCCTTTTGATAATGATTCAGCAGTTGTCATTCCTCCAGGTTTTGTAATAATCAAACTAGCGATTTCCATAAGCTCATTAACATTTTCCACATAAGGTAAGATAACTATTTTTTGTTCATTAGAAAGCCTCATTTTTCTTAACATCTTAAAAATCTTCTTATTTGTACCTGATAAAACAACTAACTGAAACTTCTCCTTCAAATTAGCAAGACCGGAAACAACCAATTTAATCGGCCCAAGGCCTTGACCGCCACCCATAATTAAAATCGTTGGAATGTTAGCATCAAGATCTAGCTTCTTGGCGACATCTTCTTTGGAAACAAAATTAATAAATTTTGGGTCTATAGGAATTCCTAAAAGCTTAATCTTGCTTTTATCTACTCCATCTTTAACTAATCGGTCCTGCGCTTCTTTTGTTGGAACGATATAATAATCAACCTCTTCATGCAACCAATAATGATGAGGGGCAAAATCCGTAAGAACGCCTATCAACTTAACCGGATATTTATATCGTTTCTTAAAATCACCAACCATTCCGCAGGGAAAGGCCTGAGAACAAACAACTACATCAGGATTAAAGCGTTTAAATAATTTTGCAAGCTTCGGATGTTTTGCATTGTTTAGAATCTTTTTAATCGTATTCGTTTTCTTTATAACCTTGGGATTATCATAAAGATAATCCCAAATTTGAGGCCTTCTTTTAATGACGCTCATATAAGTTTTATTAATAATTTTTTCTAAAATTGGATAGGCATATGCAAACCCATTTATATTAAGAGTTTCAATGGTAGGATTAATAATTTTTAAAGCATTTTCAATCGCCACAGTTGCCCTATGATGACCAGATGTTTTTGTAATATGCATTAAAAGAATTTTTGGATTTTTCATCTCTATTATTCTAGAACTGCTAATACTTCTCCAATTCTAGCTTCCTTTCCTTCTAAAACAAGAATTTTTTTCAATGGTCCTTCTTGTTCTGAGGCAATATTAAAAATCGCTTTATCTGCTGCTACTTCAGCAACATCTTGCCCGAGCACAATATGATCTCCCTCCTTCAAATGCCAGGAAGAAACAACAATCTTATCAATCCCTTCACCTAAAAAAGGAACTCTAATATCTTTCATAATCCATTAATATTATAAAATTTCCATATTAAAAATATTCTGAAAACCTTTAACAATCTGCTTTTTTACTTCTGACATCTCAACATTACACTTCAATTCTTCAGCCATAGAAGTCATTTTAACTTTTAATCCGCAAGGTTTAATTAAAGAAAAGAATTGTAAATCAGTCGAAACATTTAAAGCAACTCCGTGATATGAAATCCAATTTCGAACCCCAATTCCTAGCGAAGCAATCTTTTTTTCTCTGACCCAGACCCCTGTATGACCAGAAACTCTATTAGCCACTATACCAAAATATTCCAATAAATCAATAACGACCTGTTCAATTTTAAATATAAAAAGCTTTAAATCTTTTCCAAAATCAGTTAAACAAAAAATTGGATATACGACTAACTGACCAAGGCCATGAAATGTTACATCCCCTCCGCGATCAACAGGCAAGACATCAATTCCTTTCTCTTTAAGTTGATCCTCCTCGCAAAGAATATTATTTTTCTCAGCTAAACGACCGAGGGTCAGAACAGATGGGTGTTCACATAAGAATAACCGTGCATCTCTTTTTAATTTAACATCTTCAAAGGCTTGATTTTGTAATTGATACGCCCGATAATATTTGATAATTCCCAAATCTTTAACTTTGCAAGAAATCAAACGGCAATACGGCATTGGTAGTTTTCCATTAAAGATTTTTCAAAAGGCAGGATTGCTTAATTAAAAACAATAACATTGTTTTATTCTCAAAAAAATAGCTCCAATCATCTTCTGTCATCCTACAACTGTTATTCATGCCAATAAATCTTAGCTTATGTAGCAGCAATATATTTTTATATCAAATCTTCTACGCTACTGTATATTTAAATTCTTCTGGATTTTTTGCGTGGGCAATTGCGGTTTCGAAACTAATAATTCCCGCCTGACACATTTCTTGTAAGCTTTTATCCATAGTCTTCATTCCATGCTTCTGTCCAGTCTGAATAGCGGTTGGGATCTGTTCGATAGCTTGCTCGCGAATTAAGTGGCGAATGCCTGGCGTAGCAACCATAACCTCTG
>JAOZRJ010000170.1:0-3659 GCA_029931885.1 Candidatus Omnitrophota bacterium
TCCGTCTATTACAATTGAGCGAATCTGTTCAAAAACTAGAGAAATGGTTGCTGAGCATAAAATAAAGTTGGTAATTATCGACTACCTTCAAATTATAAGCTCGACCCCTGGTAGCAAGTTTCAGAGTCGAAACTATGAAATCGGTCACATGACAAACGAAATCCGCAAGCTGGCAAAAGATACCGGCTGTGCAATTATTGTTTTGTCTCAGATATCTCGTCCACCAAAAGGATATGGGCAAGAAACTGATCCAAGAAAAATGCCGATGCCAACAATGAATGACCTGCGCGACTCTGGTTCAATCGAACAAGATGCATATGCGATCATTATTATTGGGCCGTCCCAAGATCCAATACCAGCACCATCGTGGCACTTCATTGATGCAATGTGTGTTAGAGTGGAAGCTAATCGAGGAGGTTCTACTGGCGACTTTGAATGCATGTTTAACAAACCAAACAACAAGTACATGACTAAAAGCGAATATGAGACATTTCGAAAAAATCTCTACGCTCCAAAATCATCTTAACGAAAGGCAAATATGATAAAAACAACACAGGCTGGACAAAACTCTGACATAAGAGAATTGGCGTTTAACATTCGTTGCGTTCCGCCAAAGAGTACGAGTCAACAAAAAGGAATCATGATTATTAACGGTCAGCCACGACACTTCAAAAAGAAGGCCGTCAAAGATGCCGAAAATACAATGATTGCTTTGCTGGCACCTCACGCGCCGTTACAACCGTTTGAAGGAGCAATTGAGCTCTACGTCAAATGGACATACCCGTGGCGCTCCAACGAAGCCAAGTGTCGCAAAGCGCTAGGTTGGATATGGAAATACACACGACCAGATTGCTCAAACAGCATTAAGCTATTTGAAGATTGTATGACCAAGTTGCTCTTCTGGAATGACGACTCGCAAGTTGCGCGTTTAATCGTAGAAAAGCAGTGGGGCGACAACCCTGGTTTTGAGGTAAAAATAAAGGAACTGAGAAATGAATGAATTGACAGTAGTCAAGCCGAGCGATTCAAAAATGCTACGAAACATATGAGATAAATTCGTTCCGAAAAAAGGTCAGGCTTATTACGTATCATTTTTATCACAATTAGCCGACAGGCTTGAAAAGGAGGCTACCAATGGCGCGACGATGCCCGCCAACGATTAGTGAAATAGTCGCCGGCTTTAACGAAAAAAAACAAGTTCGCATTTCAGCCGCCGAGCAAACCGCGTTGATTAAACATCTTCGCATCTGTTCGGCGGCCTGTGAAAAAACCCGCAAGCTGTGTTATGAATTTGTAACCTGTGGACTGTTTACGCGTCAGGAAAACCTACGAAAGAGAGCAAACAAGCTGATAGGGGAGCTTCAAAAAATAGAAAAAGTAAAAGGGGTCGATAATGGCTAATTTGTTTTTCGAAGAATGCAGTATGGCTCATCGAATTGGACCAAATTGTGAATGTAGGGCGTGCAGCCCGAAACCAATTTTCGCAAAAATCTGTAAACATTGCGACAACCCAAGGTGTCCGCCCGCTAAACCAGTAAAACCAAAATGTCCACCGCCAAAAAGAATCAAAAGGAAATAATGAAAGATATAATGTTGTTTAATAAACAATTTGTCTGGAAATTCAAACAAAGACAAATGATTACCCATAAAATTGCCAAAGAAAAAGGCTGGCACGACAAACCACAAGATGACGGCACGTTTATTGCTTTAATGCACTCAGAGCTTTCGGAAGGACTTGAATGGCTCAGACATGGCAATCCAAAATCAGATCATATCCAAGAGTTTTCTGGATGTGAGGAGGAGCTTGCTGATGTTATTATACGCATCATGGACTTCGCCGAATTAAAAGGGTTTCGAATTGCCGAGGCGATTATCGCTAAAAGCGAATACAATAAAACACGAAACTATAAACATGGAGGAAAGAAATTCTAATGAAACTTCATCAAGTAAGCTCAATTTGTCCAATCTGTAGCTCTATTGAGAAGCTCGGGCAAGTTGATATGACAGGGCAAGAAATTAAATACATCTGCCCTGAATGCAAAAGTCGCCATTACGGCGAACCAGAACAAGTCAAATTCCGAAGCTATAAATGTGGTGGGTGCGACAAGATCACGAAACGAAGTCTTTGGGAAAAGATTCCAATGGATGCAAATGAAATTATCATGGGGCCAATGCAATCATGTGCAAAATGCAACGCAAAAATAGCAGAGGGCAACATCGCATTCATCGAAATCAAAAATGGCGGTGAAGGCGAAAAGGATCGCACTGGCAAATTGGTTTTTATGAAGCCGGACGAAAAATCGATCGAGCAATTTGGCAGTGCTAAAGTTGTTTACATTGAAGCGGCGGCATTGACAAAACGAATGGAGGGGTAGGGCATGAAGCTCACTTACGATTTACTAGACATTCGATCAAAGATGAAGCGAGCACTGTATATTCAAAAAGTACTTGCTGACTCTGATGTTCCATCGTTGATCTCGGGATCTTTAGCATTGATTTTTCAAGGCGCTATTGATCCTCGTAAAGTAAACGATATCGACATCTGCATTCCATCGAGCCCTGAAACCATAAGGCAGATAAGAACCTTTCAACGTAGTAACTTTTCTACACTACAAGCGGTAATGAAGGGATCTGTTCAACCAAATATTTTTCCGTTTTCTGTTTCGGTGCAACGACTTTATGACGTACCGAATTCATATGCACAAAATTACTATGATGCATTTTATATGTCGGAGCAGTGTGATGGCATACAGTTACTCGGAATGATGTTTCATAAAGTAGAACACATTATGGCGGCGAAAAAAGTGATCGGAAGACCAAAGGATAAAAAGGATATCAAACAGTGGAAGAACGGGTTTCTTGTAAGGCCGTTCCCGACACACCTATTGCCCGTTGGGCATAAACACTTCAAATAACCCCGGTATCGCGCCGGGGCTTTTTTTTCAGGGCTACCTGTTCTTGTTTTTAATCGCGGCTGCTCGCCTCATTCCTTCGCGCCATGCATTAGATGTATTACGAACTCTTTCACCAGTGAGCTTTTCGCCACCCGTTGCAAGACGTGTTTTCATCGACCGCTTGAAATTTTTGTATTTAGTTTCAATGCGAACTAGATACTCGGCGTTTTTATTCATTTGACGCGTTGACCCGCGCTCCATGGCTTCAAAGAATTTACTGTAGTAGAACGTCCGCGCCGCAGACAGTCCTTGGCTAAATACTTTTTTGCCATTATAGCCATTACGCTCGGCAGCTAATATGATCTCGGAAACCATATCATCAAGATCACGCTCATAATTCGGAACACCCTTGGCTTGCGCTTTAAGGCCACCTTCTGCGTAAGCACGCATAACAGAAGCAATTTCGTTCTGTGCTCTATATGAACTCATACCAAGTCGTGCGGGAGCAAAAAACGATGAGGGTCGCCCTGTACCCGGATGGAAATGCTCGTCAAGAAATGGTGTGATTGACATTGGGAGGAATTTTTTTACAACACCAGCAATGCGCCCATCCCAGGGGTTACCGTCTACCGCTAACATGGAACCAAGAGCACTCTTATCCTTCCACGGAGTATCCCATCCCGGACGGTATTGGCTTGTCATTTGTTCAAACACGATTTTGACCGAGCTAGATGATTTGCCCATTAGCGTGCCAAGAAGCTTTTC
>JAOZRJ010000170.1:3669-4136 GCA_029931885.1 Candidatus Omnitrophota bacterium
GCGAAGATACACACGACGTTGCTTGGTTTTCCCGAAGCCCTTGCCAAACGATCTGAATATTGGAGTTACATCAACTGAAAATTTTGACCCTGCTTCGTTTTGGAATGAGAAAAGTTTATCATCATCATCGTCACCAGTTGCCATAGCAACGCTTGTGATAAGCGCCTGCAACAGGTTCGGAATAATTGTTAAAACAATAGCAGCGAACGCTGGCCAGTAAACATTGAGTCGTTCTTTTGAATGAAGTGCCGATGTCGGTGATTTGGTAAATCGATTCACGGCTCCGACATGGGTTAAACCAGAGATGTTAAGAGCTGATAGAGTGTTGCCGGTTGCAAAAATCAAACCATCTTTTTCGGCCATCCAATATCCGGTTTCAACAGAAGGACACCAGATGCCTCCCTCATAATGTTCCGACCCAAGTAGATCGTTAGCGCAAGATATGTACTCGCTCGAAATGGTTCTTG
>JAOZRJ010000171.1 GCA_029931885.1 Candidatus Omnitrophota bacterium
GCTACCTATGGGGATGGCCTTAAGGGTTATAGTGATGCTCATGACCTGATAAAAACATATAAACCTCTTAATTTTTATGGGCAATCAAAACAGAAGTTTGACGAATGGGCCTTAGATCAGGGAGTGTTGGACAAGCTTGTGGGTTTAAAGTTTTTTAATGTTTTTGGGCCTAACGAATACCATAAAGGGCCGATGCGCAGCCTTATTCTAAAAGCTTATAAAAAAGTTACAGAAGAAAATAAAATGCTTTTGTTTAAGTCGTACAAAAAAGAATATGCTCACGGAGAACAAAAGCGGGACTTTATTTATATTAAAGATGCGGTGAATATTGTGATGCATTTTTTTGAGAATCCAGCTCTTTCTGGTATTTATAATGTTGGAACGGGAAAGGCGCAGACGTGGAATGAACTTGCATTAGCTTTATTTGAGGCTACGGAGAAAAAACCTTGTATCGAGTACATAGAGATGCCTTTGGAGCTTCGAGGGCAATATCAGTATTTTACACAAGCCGAGATAGCAAAGCTACGCAATTGCGGATATAATAAGCCTTTTATGGAGCTTAAAGAAAGCGTTAAAGAGTATGCGCAGTATTTAGCGCGAAAAGATTATATATAAAATTGTATGACTACATTTTAAGGAGATTAATATGCTCATCATAGTCTTAAGCCTCGCAGGCATTATTTTTCTTGTTGTAGGAATGGCGATTATTTTTGGTGGCTTCTTGTCGATTCCGAGCAAAGATCGGTTTGTTTCTCGAGAAGATTTTGAGGAAAAAGATCGAGCGCTAAAAGTTGCGAAAGATTCTGAGCAACAAGCAAAGAATGATATCGAGGAGTTAAATACAGAGCTTTCTAAAGCGAAACAGGAATCAGAGAAAATTGCTCAAGATCTCGATCAAGCTAAGTCAGAGGCAGAAAAAATTGAAGCAGAGTCAAAAGCTAAGGCAGGAGAATATCAGTCTCAGCTCGAAAAATTAAAAGCAGAAGCCTCTCAGGCTCCTGAAAAAATTAAGGAGTTAGAAGGACAGATGTCCGAGGCTATCGAAAAAGCGAATTTTCAGGCTGATGGCGCAATGGAGCTTATTAACAGTCTGCAGGATGAGTTAAATTCTTTAAAGCAAAAAGAGCAGCAATATGAGCAGGAGATTAAAGGTCTTGAAGAAAAAGTAGGTGGGGCAGATAAGGAATTAGAATCTCAGCTTCAGGAAATGCGTCAGCAAAATGAAAAGTTAAAGACAGAAAATGAATCTTTAGGGACACAATATAGAGAGGAAATTGATCGACTTAAGAAAATCGAGCAAGATACTTCTTCTTTGACTGAAAAGAATGATTCTCTTCAGGGCGTAATCAATGAGCAAGAGTCCAAAACTAAAGCCTTGGAAGAAGAAACAAATCGTCTTAGGCAAGAAAATGAATCTTATGCTCAGAAAATTAAGGGTCAACTTGATAATCTAGAGAAGGAAAAGAATGATCTTCAAGGACAAATGAGTAGTGCGAATCCAGCTGATTCAGAGCTCTTAGAAGAGTTGAAGCAGAAAAATATACGGCTTGAAGGTCAAAATAAGCTTATGCAATCTGAACTTGTAAAAGCAAGGGCGAGATCTCAAGGCCTTGAAAAGATTTGTGCTGATTATCAGACTCAGCTTGAAGAAGCTTCGCGAAAAGTTAATACATAAGCGCATAAATCTAATAGATCCTACCAAATGATTACTGATTATCTTAAGATTTTAAAAATAGGGCATCTTTCCATTGTTGATGCGCTGGACGGAATTCAGCCTTTTTTGAGGTCTTATTCGGAGGCAAGGCCAAGACTTCGAGGGTTACATCAGCGATTATTGACGTTTTTTAGTCGTGAAGATAAAGATCTTTTTGATGAACTTTATCGTTTCTATAAAGGTGATAAGAAAAAAACAAAGATGATTGATTTTCTTTATCACGATCTTAATGATGCTAAGATCAAATATTTGATTTTTTTTGAAAAACATTCTGGAGAAGCACTGGCTAATCATGCAGCTTCTTTTCCAAGAGAGTTTTCTATGTTCTTAGATGATATTCTCGCAAGATTTAAGATTGAAGAAGAATATTTGTTTCCTCTTTTAGAAAAAATGCAGTAAATTTAAACCAAGTTGCATTGACAGAAGTTTTTGTTATAATAATTCCTATGAAAAATAAATACTTATTTATCCTTTTTTGTTTTATATTTTTAGGGTGTGCACGTATTTTGGATACTCCAAAAGTGATATGGGGATCTTCTACTCGAGCCCTTGAAAATTATCGCGATACAGCATCTGTTAAAAGTTATAACACTTTTTTAAATATTTCATTTGATGAAGTTTTAGAAATTGCTAATGATGAAGAGTTGGAAGTTTTCATTAATGATTTTAAAAAAGGTGTTATTGTCTTAATGCATATTCCGGGTAGCGGTAAAACTACTGAAGTTGGCGTTTTCTTTACATCTTTAAGAGTGAAGGAGACAAAGATCGAGATTGTTTCGTTAAGCTCCATTGCCCAGAAAACTGCTGCAGATTTAATCTTTTCTGAACTCGACAAATCTTTTTCTCAAACAGAATAATTATGATAGAGCATGAATTACTTTTTTTAGGACTTTTGATGGAAGGTCCAAAACATGGCTACGAGATTAAACGCCATATTGAAGAAGAATTGTTTCCTTTTTTGGGCCTTAAAATTAAATCAATTTATTACCCATTAAAGAAAATGGAAACGCTCGGGCTTATTGATAAAGATGTAGGGCGCGAAGGAAAGTTTCCTGAGAAATTCGTTTATACTATCACACCCAAAGGAAAGAAAATATTTGAACATCTTTTGACCGAGAATTTTCTGTCAATTGAAAGACCGTATTTCAACATTGATGTTTCCCTATATTTCTTACCTTACATGGATAAAAAGATTGCTAGGCGCCGATTGCGCGCGCGCGTTATTTTCTTAAAACGTATTAGAAAAGACTTAGAAGGCATTAAGTTAAACCTTAAGAATTCTTCAAAACATCTCTTTATTATCTTAGATCATGACCTTGATCTTGTATCTGCAGAAATTAAGTCTATTTCTAGCCTTATTGAAACCCTCGCTTAATTTAACGAATATATACTAATATTTCTACATATATCTTGACATTTAGGGTTTTTCTATTACAATCTAACTAGTAAAATTTTATTAGCTTTGATTCCCTTAGATATATTTTTATTTTCATTTTGTATTAGGAGGAAGAATGCAAGTTAAACAAATACTAGAAGATAGAGCAAATCAGTTTTCAGGGAAACCTGCACTTATTTTTGGCAATCAAAGAATTTCTTTTGTAGAATTAAAAGAAAATGTCTTTAAGTTGGCTAATATTTTAAAATCGCAAGGTATTCAAAAAGGAGATAAAGTCGGCATATATCTTCCAAATTGCCCAGAATATGTTTATAGCTATCTGGCTGTATTTTGTTTGGGTGCTGTTGGAATCCCGTTGGATTATATGCTCAAAAGCGATGAAATTGTATCTTGTTTATCTCATTCAGAGACCAAGCTTATAATTTTTAAGCCTAAGGAAGAGATATCTTTCAAATCTTTAAAAGATGTAGTTCCGTCTTTGGAAAAAGCAATTGTGTGTTTCGAAGCAGATGAAGGTTCAGTAGTCTTAAGTGACCTTATGCAAAATGCCAGTTCTGAGAGTCTAAGTGTTGATATTGATGAAAAAGATTCTTCTCTTATTATGTACACATCTGGAACAACTGGAAAGCCTAAGGGTGTTTTGTTGAATTATAAGCATCTTGATGGGTCTCCAAAAGCAATGCATCATTTTGTTGACTTAACGGATAAAGACATTAAAATTTGTGCGCTTCCCTTAAGTCATATTGCAGGGTTAATTTATGTTCAGAATTGTATTCTTTTTGGAATCACGCTTGTACTTATGGAACGGTTTAATCCTGTGGGATTTTTAAAAAATATTCAAGAATACAAAGCAACATGTTTTCATATTGTGCCTGCGATGTATATGGCGTTTTTAACGTTAAAAAATATTGATAAATTTGACTTATCATCTGTTCGTTGGATGGTGGTCTTTGGCGCTCCAAGTTCACCTGATATGATGAGACTGTTTAAACAGCATTGTCCGAAT
>JAOZRJ010000172.1 GCA_029931885.1 Candidatus Omnitrophota bacterium
TTTGACGTGCTTTAATTTTTGCTATTTTTGACATATTATTAATTCCTCCTAGTGGGATTTTCTTCAAAATTCCAATTTATGATTGTCCACATTATCATATATCTTTTTTTAAGTCAAGAAATATTGAGCAGGTAAAACTTATCAACGAATGAAAAATTCCTAAAAACAACGTAAACTCTCTCCTGTGATTGACTTAGATGTTTTGATATGATATTCTGGACTAAATAGAAAATAAACGATAAAATGTAACTCTTAAACGATTTATCAAAAAAGGAAATTCTTTATGAACTTAAAAAAATTTATTATTTTCTTAAAAATCAATTGGGTCAAACTTTTAGTACTGGCCTTAACTCTCGCCGCAATAATCGCTGCAGGTCTTTTCATCCATTATGCTGTAAGCAGCTTTAGTCAACTCGAATCCTTTAGCCGCAGGCAAATCGCAGGCCAAATGGCTATTATGCTCCCGATGTTTGTCATTGTGTACATGATTACCATGCCTATTATGATGGGCATGCAGTATTACATGATGCAAGGCGGTTTTAGCAAACTTTTTGATACAAAAATCGAAAAAGCCAAAGTCAACGTCAAATGGAATGATGTTATTGGCATGGAAGGAGCAAAAAAAGAAGCATGGGAAATTGTAAAGCTTTTAAAAGACCGCTCTATGGTCAAGGCGATTGGCGGTAAAATTATTAAAGGTACAATGATGCTCGGGCCTCCTGGATGCGGAAAAACATATCTCGCTAAAGCCATTGCCACTGAATGTGGCTTACCTTTTATTCCAGCGGTCGGAAGTGAATTTATAGGAATGTTTGTCGGACAAGGTGTATCGCGTATGAAATCACTTTTTAAGCAAGCGCGAGCACTAGCTAAGCTGGAGGGCGGATGTATTATTTTTATTGATGAAATTGATTCCTTTGCACGTCCGCGTCAAGCCGAAACTGGCTTTGGCGGTACCATGAGCCGAAACGCAACCATCAATCAATTCTTAACAGAATTAGACGGATTGCGCCAACAGGAAAACAATATTATAGTAATTGCGGCTACCAACGTCTCCGAGAGCGATCTAGATTCTGCGATTATGCGCGCCGGACGATTCGATCGAAAAATTCATGTCACACGTCCAAATCTAACAGAACGCAAAGAACTTTTTAAATTCTATCTAGAAAAAATCGATCACGATGAATCTGCAAATCCTGACATTTTAGCGCGCAAGGCACTATGGTTTTCTCCATCAGATATTGAAAATATGATTAGAGAGGCAAGTATCATTTCTCTACGAGACGGGGATTCACGCAAAGCTTCAATGAAAGATCTTTCCGAAGCTTACGACCGTATTACCTTTGGATTAAAATCCAATATCACTCTAACTGAAAAAGAAAAAGTTTGGACAGCTTATCACGAAGCTGGCCATGCGCTTGTCGCCTACATTCTTCACCCAACGGATGATGTTATTAAAGCCACCATTATTCCTCATAAAGGGATGCTTGGTTTTGTATCACACAGACCATCTGAAGAGCTGCACACATCAAATAAAGAGCATCTCTTGGCTAATATAAAGGTAAGTATCGCAAGCTACGTGGCCGAAAAATTAAAATTTGACACAACCTCAAGCGGTGTCGGTGGCGGTAAAGGAAGCGACTTTGACACAGCAATGCGTTATGCTCATTATATGGTTTGGCAGCTTGGAATGGGCGATTCTGGCATGATAGGTGACTTCTATTCTTTGACTAGTCCGCAAGGGCAGGTCATGATTAGCGAAAAAACAAAAGAAATATTGGATAATGACACCCAAAAAATATTGCAAGACTGCGTAAAAGAAATAACTGAACTTCTTCAAGATAAAATTGATTTACTTGAAACTTTTGCCCAAGAACTTTTAAAAAAAGAAGAGCTCGAATATGATGAAATCGAAAGCATCTTTGATAAATTCGGCATTAAACCTTTATCAAAAAGCCAGACACAAGCTTAAAAAATGAAACTATCAAAAAGAATTTTTTTAGCTTTATTAATAATCATTTTCGTAGCGGGCTGTTCTTCAAAAGAAAAACAGCCCTTTACAAAATTAGAGGCAGGCCAAAAATTTGTTAAGCTTCTTGAAAATGATTACGGGCTTCAACCAGTTGTGCGCTGGTTGGAAAACACGCTTTGGATTTATGTCCCAAATGAAAACCCTCTTTATCAAATAGCAGGATCCAAAAAGCCTTCCTGCCCCGTCAAGAAAACATATACAATTCAGTACGCTAATGTTAATTTTAACAATAATATTTTCGAAGTAGAATATGATATTGTACCTGCCACAAAACTTTTACCTTCAAAGGGGATGTCTACAAAATACAGCCCAGAATTTAACGAACAATATCGAAATGTTACGTCAGCCATTTCACGAACCTTTTTCAATTCTGAGAATCCTCCAGAATTTATTGTTCTTGTCGCTGCCGATATCCTTAATGGACTGCAAGCAAAAACAATCTTTCATACACTGGACTTAAAAAAATATTTCTCACAAGCTCTGCCACCTGACGAATATGCCTTAAGGGCAAAAACTGAAAGCTCTGGTAATGAAAAAATTATCGGAGATAAAGAAGGAAAATATCTAGAAATTAAAGAAATTTCTATGCCGGAATTTCTGGCCAAACAAATGGCATACCGCATAAGTTTTAAATTTCAAAACAGCGATTTCCCCCCGGAAAAAAGTATTGATGACGAAATCTTAAACGCCATAACTAAAACTCTTCAGGCTTATAACTTTAATAATTTCTCCGAAGTTGTCTTAAAAGATTTACGCGAAGGAAATGAAAAAAGTTTCTCAAAGGATCAGATAAACACTCTTAGAAAAACCCTTCCAAAAGAAAAACTGGTTGAACAAGGCAAAGTAATCACGATTGACTTTAGTGATTTGATGAAAAATCAGAATTAAATTCTTTAAATCAAATTCTCTTACGAACAAAAGTGCCTTGTGATATTAAATCACAAGGCACTAATAAAAAAACTACACGTTTACTTATTTCTTAATACTTTCACAAGGCGGTTTTCCCATCAACATGCATCCTTTGCCGCCTTTCATCTTATGGCAAAGACATTTCATCGCAGACATAACTACTGCAGCAATAATAATCAATAAAACAATTTGAAAAAACAATTTTCTACTCATATTTTCTCCTTTCTTATTATCACGCTGATATTTCTAAACATAAACTTAATTCTTCTCCTCAAGATCTAACGCGAAATGATAACACGATACATGCATTCGCTTTTTAAAATAAAAACGATGCGCGGAAAAACGTTGCACGCCAGAATCCAAATGCAGTTCTTTGCAATCATTTTTTATAGCAAAATCTTTTATCCAATCAAATAATTTATCACCATATCCTTTTGATCGTTCATTTTCATCAGTAACAAGGTCGTCTATAAAAGCAAACTTGCGAAAAGCAATACACTCGGTTATCCTAAGTCCTGCAACAGAAACAACCTTGCCAGCGTCTTCAGCATATGCAAGAAGATATCCTTCTTTTCCTTGTTTATGCATCTGAGATAAAAAGCTTTCTTTTTTTAAAGAAGGCCTTAATTGGCTTAACGTTTCAAAGCAACTCATTATTTCAAGGTCATTTTCTGCAATTTTTATTTTCATAACGTTATTTTCTTATCTAGATACTTAAGATATCTATTTTACTTTTCGCCCAACTATCTTTAGCTTCTTGTTTTCAAATAACTGAATTACTTTTGGATAAAACTTATGTTCAATTTTATGAATACGGTCTTCGAGAGCTTGAAGTGTGTCCTTCTTCTTAATCTCAACAGACTGTTGCATGATAATAGGACCGTGATCAACCTTTTCGTCAACAAAATGAACCGTGACCCCTGTGACTTTTGCTCCATATTCAAAGGCATCTTTGATTGCATGTGCACCTTTAAATGATGGCAACAGCGCCGGATGAATATTCAAAATCCTTCCGGAATATTGTTTGATAAAATACGGGCTCAAAATTCTCATAAAACCTGCTAAAACCACAAAATCAATGTTAAACAATTTTAATTCTGCGAGAATAGCACGATCAAAAGCCTCACGTTTTGAAAAAGCTTTTG
>JAOZRJ010000173.1 GCA_029931885.1 Candidatus Omnitrophota bacterium
TCTGAAGGCAATGGAGCATGCTATGTACCGGTTGACATAAGAGAAGATGTAAAGGGGTGGATTGAAAATTATTGGACAATAAAAGAATACATGAAGGAGATGACAACATTAAGCAGACGGATGATAAAAATGTATTCAAAAACAATAGGAAGGGTAAAAAAGGAACAGCAAAGAAAAAAGGGGAAGAAATGAAGGAAATAAATTTAGTTAAAGAGTTATCAGAAGTAGTAGATCATTTTTTTCCGGAGTTCAATAAGTGGTTATTAGAAATAAAAGACCATAGAAATCCTTGTCTGATAACCTACAAGAATAATACGTTAATATGGACGGGGCTAGTGATGTATTTAACGCATCAAGAGTCCCGTCGGCAAATAAATTTGGAAATGAGAAGAGGGAACTGCGCGAAGGGGATAACGGAATTAAGCAGGCAGAAGAAGTTAGATACGGTGCCGCATGGAGATACGTTGGAGTATTATATAAACAAAGCAGATGTGGAAGATTTTGAAAAGTTGGATCAACAAATGATACAGAGAATAGTAAGAATGAGGGCACTAGAAGGAGCGAGGTTGCAGGGGCATTATTTAGTGGCCATTGATGGGGTGCATGTAATAACGTTTGATTATGAACATTGTAAAAATTGCGTAAAGAAGAAGAACAAAAACGGAAAAATGCAATGGCAGCATTACAAAGTGCAGGCTAGTTTAATAAGCCCTGATGGATTGTGTTTACCAATGAGTAGTGAATGGATAGAGAACGAGGAATTTTATGATAAGCAGGATTGTGAGACCAAGGCGACGAAACGGCTTGTTAAAAAGCTAAGAAGAATGTATCCACAATTGAAGCTATGTATTCTGCTGGATAGTCTTTATTCAAATGAACCGATGTTAAAAGCGATAGAAGAAGCGAGAATGGAATGGATCGTAGTGTTTAAAGAGGGGACAATGCCAGAGGTTTATGAGTGGTTAAAAAGAACGATTGCAGAAAATGATTTTGAGAATCGATTGGAAGATGTTATTGAGAAAGAAATACAGTCGAGGCAAAAACGAACGCATCAACAGAGAGCAGAAAGAGAAATAGTAATGGGAGGAACTCGACAACAAAAAACAGAACGAGTGTATACATGGGCCAATGAAGTGAGTCATTGGAATAATGAGAGGAAATATAATTTATTGACGTGTGAAGAGAAAGTTGATGGAGAACTGAAGTGCGGATACACATGGCTGGTTAGTTCAGGGATAAAAGTTAATGAAAGAACAGTAAAAAAAGTAGCACAATCCGGGAGGTGCCGATGGGTAATTGAAAATCAGGGAAATAATGTACAAAAAAACGGGGGATACAAGTTAGAGCATCTATACTCAAGGGATGAGGTATCGATGAAGATATGGATTGTTTTATTGGATGTAGCGCACATAATAAGTCAGTTGTTAGAGCGGGGCGTATCGATTTTAAAACAAATTTATGGGAGCAGCAAAAATATAGCAAAGAGACTGTATGAGCATTTACGCTATTATGAATTTGAGAGGACAGAAAGAAAGCGCAGGCAAATACGTCTCTTCCGGAACGAGATAAATTACGGATGGGACACTTCATAAGAATAAAAGATGCAATAAGTTGTATCCCCCAAAACCCAACCTAAAAGCCTTCCCAAGCTGCCGCAGGAATTCTTTGCCCGCTTGAAAAGATGTTAAGGAGAAATTCTCTTTTTCGGGTTTTTCCTAAGTCATTGGGTTACTGTTCTTAATTTTTGTCTCAGGCTCAGCAATTAAGAACAAAAATTCTTCGCGTTAGCACGTAGTTGTAAGTGGTTAACATTAGGCCATTTGTAGGCTAAAAACAAAGCGTGAAAAAAGATGAAAAATATCTTTCTTCGCGCTCTCTTTTTTTGTATAATAATAGGATAACATATATATATTATCACTAATAGAAGGAGAGAAAAATGCTCAAAGAGGGATATGCTATGTTAGATCGAAAGAGGATGGCGATTCTTAAGAAAATGTCAAAGACAGGTCCGTTTATGATGGCAACTCCGCAACGTGTAAAAGTTCAATGTGGGAACCCAAAGTGCAAGTGCGCTAGAAGAAAAAAAGATCGCCATGAGAAGTTGCATTTGGTGTGGACGGATGCGCAGGGATCAGGAACGCAGTATGTGCCGGTTGACTTGCACGGGGATGTATTAGAATGGGTAGAAAATTATTGGACAATCAAAGAATACATGAAGGAAATGACAGAAATAAGCCGGCGTATGATTAAGATATATGCCAAGACCGTGGGTAGGGTAAAGAGGGAACAAGAAAAGCAGAAAAAGGAGCAGATCAAATCAAAAACAAAATCCCACAAGAAGAACCAAAAAACCTCGTAGACGTTTTGGCGAAAACCGTTAATCATTTTTTCCCGAGTTTTCGTAGTTGGTTGGGAAAGATAGAAGACATACGGGATCAGGAAAAGATTATCTATAGGCGGGAGACCGTGATATGGACGATGTTGATTGCGCTGTTGACTAAGCGAGGAGCCCGAACGCGGATAACCGATGAACTGCGAACAGAAGCTGTGTGTGAAAATCTCATAGTTTTAAGTGGGCAGGAAGATCTTCAAAGAGTTTTGCATGGAGATACGGCGGAATATTTTAGTGTTCGGGCGAGAGTTACGGATTTTGAGAAGTTGCAGGCAAAGATGATTCGAAAGCTTATTCGGTCACGCGCGTTAGAGAAGTTCCGTCTGAAACAGAAGTACTACATGGTGAGTATTGATGGAGTTCATTTGTATACCTTTGATTATGAGCCGTATCCCGGATGTTGTTTTCGAAAAGATGATAATGGGAACAAGAAGTGGTATTGTTACAAGTTGCAGGCAAGTTTAGTAACCACGAAAGGATTTTGCTTGCCGATAGGGTATGAGTGGATAGAAAATGAAGAGGGTTTTGATAAGCAGGATTGTGAGCTAAAGGCGCTTTACCGTTTGGTAAAAAAGTTACGCGAGATGTATCCGAGGCTTGAGATGTGCCTGTTGCTGGATGGATTATTTGCTGGTCAGCCGACATTTAAGGCGGTGAAGGAGTCGCGGATGGAATATATAGTCGTGTTTAAAGAAGGGTCGATGTCGTATATTTATCCATGGGTGATGGACATTAAGAGGCAGTGCGGCAAGGATAATGTCATTGTCGAAACAGAAGAAAAAGAAATTGAAGATCGTCAAAAACGCACTCATGAGGAAAGATTGCTTCGAAAAAAAGCGAAGAATGTAACACGGATAGTAACAACGCAGACGACGTACACATGGATGAGAGGGATTGAATTTAGCGATGATAGATCTCTGTTTAACATCATGACATGTAAAGAGCTTTATGAAGGAGAGAAAGTTTGTGATTATGTTTGGCTGGTAAGTGATGGATTAAACTTAAACGAAAATAATGTAAAACAGTTCGCTAAAGCGGGGAGGTGCCGATGGAAAATTGAGAACGAAGGAAACAATATGCAGAAGAATGGGGGATACAACTTAGAACATCTTTATTCAAGAGATAAAGTCAGCATGAGGGTCTGGTGTATGTTGATAGATATAGCGTGCATCATTAATCAGTTAATTGAAAAAGGGTCATTAATTGCGATAGAGGATTATGGAAGCATACGAAACTTTGCACAGAGAATGTTTGAGCATTTTCGGTATTTTGTTTATAAAGAGCCAGAAGTGGTACCGAAAATACAGATTCGATTGTGTTGGGATTCATGGTAACTGTTGAAAAGATGTTTGAAGTTGTATCCCCAACCCCAAAAATGAGTGTTTTTGATCCAGAACAAAGCAGCTGAGGACAAGTTCATGCTGATGGATTCGTGCGCGCTTTAGCTGATCCTGAGAAAAATTAGGGAAATTTGCAAAAATAATCATCAAGAAATGGCTTTGTCTCGACGTCGTTCTTAGCCCCTGTTCTTCCCAGCTAAATTTGCCATAATAGTAGTAATATGTTATACTCTTCACAAGTTGTTAGAAGTAGTCCAAAAACAGCATGTAACAAAAAGAGTCTCTGAACCAGAAATTGCCACGGGTTTCCTCAAGAGCCTCCCATGCTTTGCATTCAAT
>JAOZRJ010000174.1 GCA_029931885.1 Candidatus Omnitrophota bacterium
CGGTCCTTTAACTAAAACTGGAACTCGGCCGACCATTGCAATCGGATGGCCATCGCAACCATTGTTCATTGTATACGCTGGCGCCGTCGAAACAATCCCGAAAATTTCATCGTCATTTTCGTCATTGGATATTTTCAACTCCGTGGACCCATCATAATTTCGACTCACAATCATACCGGCCCTCACCGATCCTTTGACCGTGTATTTCTCAGCTAAATCGGAATATAATGCGGCCGTTGCTGTACCAGTCATTTCATTACAAGCGAAATCACCTGACGCGTCGCGACGGACAATCATACTGGCAGTGTTTGCGGCAGTTGCTCCATGAACTGCGCCCGTGACGTCTGCTGGGTGGGTTGATAAATTTACACCGTCGGCCGTGACATCACCAACAATTGTCAAATTTCCAGATGCGTCAAGATCCATCGTTTTGGCTATTGCTGCATTTTCAGCCTTTGTCCACCATTCAAGGACTCCGCCAGAATCATTTGAAGCATTACTCGTGGCAGTTACAATTTTAGATAACATCGTTGATATTACTTGACCAGTAGCATCTGTATCGCCTGAATTATCAGTGTTTAAGAATTGATATGATCCTATTATACTCGATGCCGCCGATTGGGTACTCGACAGCGATATCATTGGAAGTTCAGAATCGGCGGTGTGAGCGACTTCAAACATCACGCCATCATACCACTCCGTTGCGAATGAAGTAACAGTCTCAGCACCCATTACAGCATTGCCGCCGGTATAGTATATGTCACCATCAACGCCATCTTCCCAAGCTCCTGATCGAACAGAACCCAATTCAATCGACGTTCCCGTTCCATTTAGAAAGTATAATTTGTCAGTTGATGAATATAATTGGCCTCTGCCTGTAACGGTTGCCGGCGTTGTCGTTTCAGCCAGACTTAATACCGAATCGGTAAGAATCGTAACATCATCAATTTTGTATTCCAAACCGGTCGACAAATTCCAACTTTGATTGGATGTCCAGTTATCGTTGGTGTCGTCCCACGTGATCGTTTTATTAGTGTCGCCTAATAATGTAAGTCCGCCGCCATCGGCCGTCACATCTGTTGGCGTGGTTACATTGCCTATCTCAATGTTTTTATCTTCTACGATTAACGTAACGGCATCAATCGTCGTAGTAGTGCCGGTAACTGATAAATTACCAGTCACATCCAGACCGGAAGCGGTCAATTTAATAACCGTAGCGCCTGAAGCACCTAAAAGCATTTCGTCAGTGCTGTGATTATAACTCACAAATCCCCTATAAGCCTCGTCGCCAGTTGTACCATCAGCGAAAAAAAGGCTCCCTTTATTAGATGTGCCGCCTGCAATAGTAATTCCAGTGTCAGTGGCACGATAGACTACAAGTGTATTCGCGTCAGTGTGATATGTGCTGGGATCAGTAACGCCCAATCCAACAGAGCCGGAATTATAATATAACATCGTGCCATTACTATTCCACAATCCACCGCCAGATCCACTGGTAACCAAAGACACCCAGCCGGTCGACGAATAAAACCATGGCTGGGTCGCATCAGTGTACATATCGCCCAACAAAGGAGTTGAGGGCGTAGTTCGGTTAACCAATCGCATAATAGCGTCAATCGTAAACCGATCATCAGTATTATTAACAAATATTTCTACGGCCATTTCATTTACTTAATATATGCAGAGTTAGTCATTCGGATATCAATTTTCTTAAACTTTTCTTTCTTCAGTTGCTTAACAACACTAGCTACTTTACCTAACTTAATTATTCTGGCGTCTGGATCTATCGGCGTTCCTATAACTTGATATGCCGTTCCTTTATAATCGTAAAATCCAACAGTAATTCTTTCATTTGTATCAAGTCCAGCGGCTATTAATTTATTATTCTGAACCACTTTTTTCAGTAATTTCTGATCAGCTTTCTGTTGTAATTTGTCATTACTATCGTCACCCACATCTGCAAGTCTCCACAAGCGCTTCAAATATTCTTGTTTCTTATACTCTGGATCAAGTCCCAATTTCAGAACCGCTGCGAACTTGCCTAGTGAATTCATCACCTCTTCATACTTCCCTTGATATCCACTGCCTCCCATCCATCGAATCTCTATATGACCTTCATCGATTGGCTGCCAGTTGATGGCATTATATTTCTGTGATGTCGGCAAGAAACTGGCACTGAAAGCTTTAAACAGAGACTTCAAACGTCTCTTACGATACTTTATCATATCCGCAGGACTTAAGAAATCCGGGTCACCGTTCAAATTACCTGGCTTTCTTGTTGATCCGGCCAATCGTTTGTGCATCGACATAGCGTATCCACTGTCGGATCTTTCATCAAACGTCTTTGTAATATATCCTTCATCAAGGAACACCATGACTTTGAGTATGTCTAAGTTATCTGTCAAATTTGTGCCGGTATAACCCAGGTGAACATGAAGTCCACAAGTATTATCTGTGTCGCCAGCAGAATCTATGTAATCAAACATCTCCTTGACGACTTTCTTCGCATCCTTTATAGGCAACACAGGCGATACAATTTCAACTCCACCTTCACTCAATGAGCTATCGTCCTCAATCCGCCAACTCTTTGAATTGACATTTCCGTGATAATCCGACACAACATAATCATTTCGGACAAAACTTGGCAATTCTTCAAAATCAAAATACTGCTCCGCCTTCTCTTCAAACGGCAAATCATCACCGTAATATCCCGGTTCTGGATATGACAAGTTATTCCAAGTGCTTTCATCATCATAAAGAATATAATCGTAAAGTGACTGAGTGATGTTATCCGCGTCTTCTCCAGCGACTTCCATCCACCAATCCATCAATTCATCAGGAATTGAAGGCCAATCATAGGGATTCCGTTCAATAAAATCATAATACATGTTTTGCTCTTCTGCCCACTCTTCCAACTCATGATCTTCAATATCTCCAACCTTATCCAGCGACTCTTGAGCTTCATCTCTCATGTTTTCATGATCGGCATACTCACTTTCTTTTTCTTCAATATCGGATTCTTTATCATCTATCTGTGATTGAATATCATCAACATCGTCTTCGCCGGCATCATCCAACTCTGTTTGAAGATCCTGCAATTCATTTTTCAAATTATCCAATTCCGCATCAACATCCTTTAGATCCTGCTCGGCAGTATCCAGTTCACCTTGGAATTCTCCCTCATACTCTTGCTTATACTCGTCCCGCATCTCAGATATCCATTCATCACGATCATCCGATATGCTGTCACGGGTTGAATCCATCTCACGAACTAATTTGTCGTACATCTCTGATAAATCAGAATTCATCTCAGGTTCGATGTCCTTCATCCGATCACAGATAAACTCAAACTCCATACCAAACGTAATGTTCGGATCATTGAGTGCAGCTTTGTTCTCAGACTTTGATACTTTCTCAGCAATTAAAAATTCTTTAAATCTGACTGCCATTACTTGTGTCCTCTATCGGTCTTATTAGTTGTTTATGAAATTTCAAAGTCTCTGACAATTGATGCTCCTTCACTTCGCCTGTACATGTATCCAACGTCACTACTACATATGGCACAGTTATCGGTGTAAGAACAACGCCGGAACATTCCTTCATCTCTCTTTTTTTTAAAGCGCATGATGATAATAAAATCACAATAAGTAAACTATATATTAACTTCATCTAACATATCCTGTAAGTCTCTAAGTTTTTTCACCTTGTCGGCAACTATCTTCACTTCCTCCACACCCACATTCAAATGCTTTGCTACATCGTCAACCATCTCGTTCACTGCTTCATCGATATTCTCTTCCATCTCTTCGGTAACTTTCTCAATCACCATAGACTTTATTGCCATTGCAATTAACGGAATTATTGGTAACATATTCTCATTTCTCTTTTGAATTAACTTTTCGATTAAAAATGTCTAGTGCAACTTGTTCTACAGGATCTTTCTTTTTCAGGCCAAATTCGGCGAACCATACAGCATCACTTACATCGTCATCGCCGGACATATCTTCCAAAGATCTCAGAATCCTTCCGTAGGCCATTAATTCCCAT
>JAOZRJ010000175.1:0-207 GCA_029931885.1 Candidatus Omnitrophota bacterium
CTAACATTTCCAGTGGATATTTTACGAAAGACTGAGGGCAGAGGTGCTGTGATGACTTTAACAAAAAGGTTTTTGAGACCAAGCGATGGCCGTGCTTACTTAGTTAAAGTTCTCAAATGTTTAACTCTTTCCTCGTTGAGGTTGTTTATTCGCAGATACTGTCAGAAATTCATATCAGACAGTGATATACTGGTATTGTGTAATATG
>JAOZRJ010000175.1:217-3263 GCA_029931885.1 Candidatus Omnitrophota bacterium
AGGATGGGAAAATGCTCTTTATGCTTCCTGGGCCTTCAAACGAATTGAAACCGAGAAGGATATACTCGTCGATTTTGACCCGAATTCAATAATTATCGAGTTCAATGGCGTTTATATCCCAAATGATATCATGCTGATAATTTTGAAGTTTATGCCCCCAACCCCCGAATTATTTACTGGCATTGGGACAACCTGCCGAGATATTTTTGCGTTAATTGTTTGGGCTTGGCAATATCCTCTGCGAATCACATCAGCGAATTACAGCCTCATTCCGATATCAGTCTGGAATTCTTGTCCACAGGTTGTTATTGGCTTCAGCGAGCACATCTTAAACAAAAATATTGCCATTAAAGATTATAATCATATAATTGAGCGGATTTTTGATGGACAGCCACGCAGTTTGGTTGTTTACACCAAACCCATTCGATTTATGACGCGATTTTCAACTAAAAAACGCAAACAATTCCAGTATCTTAATTTACGCTCGATTACGTTTGGATTGTGGAGGTTTAAACCAACACTTACCGAATCTCGTAATTGGGTTGCTCTTAAAGAACTGGCTCCGAACCTTACAAATGTCCGCAATCCGTATCAAATATCGGATATCGAAGGACTTACCCGACTTCTAAGATTGGAAATTGGATTGCCGAATGTGCTGCTCAGTGCAGCACCAAACACCGAGCAACTTCAAGGGCCTGGTTGTATTTCTGCAGAATTTGCAGAAATACTCAGAAATCTCGACTACTTAGCACTGACGACTGAAAAACACACATATGAATCGGAGATCACTCATCCTCAAAATACTAGTATATATTATAGTACACTTATCACGCTACTGAATTTCATACTCGAGCACGCACTTGGTCCAAGATCTAGATTGCGTGCTATGTGTATTACCAACCTGCCGTTGTGGTTGACAACCTCGTCTGTAAACTTTGAAATGTGTGATTGTCGCCGACTTGAGAAGTTTATTGTTCGGAGTGACACACTTACACAATTTGCGCGTAGCTTAGATATTAAACTACCTCAAAGGACTCCGAATTTGAGAACTTGGGGTTGCTCGGATATTAATTATTTGTGTGGTTATAAGACTCTGTTATTCGAGTCTCTTGATCATCTTATCAGTGTTACCCTCAATCCGAAGTATTTCCTTCGGGGAGGACTAACGATTGCCGACAGGGATCGCATTACGAATCGTATCAGGTTCCTTAAACAACTGTCGTTTTCATCCGGTCTATCGAATATGTCCGTATTGAATTATGGGAAAAAGTTGCACATCTGTGAATCAGGGGTTTCTGTCAGCGGGGAGTTGAAATTATCGATTATATGCTCAGCCCTCGTCGACATCATCAGTTCGGGGATTGATATCAAGACGTACACATTACGTATCGGAAGGTCGTTCGTAGCGAAACGAGCGTTTTTAAACTACTACACGTTGGCGTGGAAGAAATTTCAGATGCAGTTGCGATTCAAACGTTTTGAGAACGCTACATCTCATTGGAAAAGCGATATTTGGGAGACACAGGATCCAAGTATGGAATCATCATGGTACAGCAAGGCTCAAATCTTAGCAGAAAAGGGACCGTATTTTGGTTGTTCAAATTAATCAAAGTCAATAATTCATTTAACTCCTGTTTGTTTTTTTTAATTCTATGTTCCAAGTCAAATTAGAGTTCCTTCAAGTTCTTCAAAAGGCTGGGGTTTTTTTTTGAAAAAAGCTCCACTTTTCGAATTTTGGTTTGGATTTCATTTAAATTCACATCAAAATTATTTCTGATGTCACTTCCTCCGCTGTTTCCCGACTCTGCTCCCAAACGTCGCAAAATTGCGTCAGTTGCAGAAACGCCCATTTCAGTTTTCGTTGTTGATCGTGCGAGTTTTCAAACTGTGTTATCTGCGTATCTGCTCAACACACGTCCTCAATGGAAGCGGAAGTTTGAGCATTTAACCAAAGGGTTCTTTGTTAGCACTGATACCGCAGTTGGTATGACTCTCCAATCTCGGTTATTAGAGAGTCGGTTTATATGCTATGTTACAAAATTTAAGAATAAGAGTTTATCTAATACACGCATAAATAGGTGGCTTCTCGAGATTTTAAGATGTTATGTCATTGGAACGTTGATGTTTTTCGTTCGGTCATATTGCAAGCAATATTTATCCGCAGAAGATATTAGTCAACTCCAGGAAATGACTGCAGATGATCTTCGCGTAAATCTGTACGAGCTGTTTATCACTGGATCACTCCCATCCAATCGAATTAAAAATGAACGATTGATCCTAGCCGATTTTGATATGTATTCTCTTGATATCAAATGCAATGGAGCTTATATTTCGCCAGATATTATGCTTGTAATATTTAGATTTATTCGACATGACTACGATTTCATTATCAGAGTTGGTGGGACATGTCGGGACTTTTACTCCTTGATTATGTGGAAGTGGGAACATCCCATTCTGGTCACACAGGTTAATTATAGTATAATTCCAGTGTCTGTGTGGAATTCTTGCTCGAGGGTCATTATTGGATATAAATATAAAAGAATAAACCGCAGCTTTTGTAAAAGTAATCTTTTAATGATCATCGAGCGTTTAAAAGATAGCAATGCAAAAGTTCTCGATATCAATCAACAAACAACCGATTTTATGAATTTATTTAAATCAGTGCAGGGGAAATCGATTGAATTCCCAAATTTACGATTTATTTCATTTAAAACTTGGGACCTGATCGGATCTGATTTCTATTATTTCCCATTGAATTCGGTAACTCCGAATTTGATCGGACTCCGCAATCCATATTGTCTGTCCGATTTTGACAAACTTACGCGTCTCCAACACTTGGAAATTGAGTTATCAACGGCATTATTCGATCACGCTTTTAAAAATTGCAATTATAAAAGTATTCCTCTGGTTACTCCGGAGTTTAAGGTGATTCTTCGAAATCTTCAAACATTTAAAATTGCGACAACTGATCAAATCTTATCCTCACATGCTATTTACTGCATTAATCAAATACTGGAGTCTTTATTTGTCGCCGGAAATTCTCTAC
>JAOZRJ010000175.1:3273-4030 GCA_029931885.1 Candidatus Omnitrophota bacterium
TTCTCTAATAAGTCTTATTATAGATGACATTCCAGTCTACGAGCTGAATGGAGAAATTGATTTTGGAATATTCGATTTAAATCATTTAAAAGAATTTCATCTTACTGGGGAGGATGAAAATTACGGTCACAGAAATTTGCTTGTCAAACTTCCTTATGAAATGTCGAATTTAAAGATACTGGATTGTTCATACTTCAATTATTGTAATGAATACCATTCATTCTTGATGCGGACGGTAGCTCATTTGAACTCTGTTACTCTGGACATCAATTATTTCTTCGGCAATCAGATGTCCGATGAAGATAGAAGATTTATTGCCAGTCACATTCATCATTTCGAATCTATAATATTTACAAACGCGGAATCATTTCTCAAAATTTCAAAAAATGGTAGAAAATTGTATATTTATGATGCATCTAACGAGTTTATCGTTGACAATGTTTATACATTTGTTCTCAAATTGCCCGTAGAATCAATTGAGTTATATAAACATCTTATCCAGTTTTTGGAAGGTTTTATCGAAATTGATTCTACTATTTTCCGTATTAAAAGAAAAGCACGATATAAACTTTATAGAGGCTCAAAAGATATGGTTTGATGAAAAAATGCTGGAAGTACTTCTGGATTTTCCGGATGAGCAGCGCTGGTTGTGTGTCGGAAGCATAGAAGAGAAATATTGGACGGCAGTCATCACTTTTCGCGGAAAAAATATTAAAATCATTTCCGTCAGAAGATCAAGAAAAAAGGAGATAGAACT
>JAOZRJ010000176.1 GCA_029931885.1 Candidatus Omnitrophota bacterium
AGATTTTTTATCTCCCAATCAATATCCTTTATCTCTCTATTTAGAAGGAACAGTTCAGAGAGCTGAAAAATTATTAGGAGCCCAAGATATTCAGACTGGCAATGATGAGTTTGATAAGGCATTCATGGTTAAGGGAGAGGATGAAAAGAATACGATTTATGTGTTAGATGAAGTTTTGCAACGACATCTTTTAGAATTAAAACAATATGAACCTGAAGTTATATTATCAAATAAGTTTCTTTCTTTGAGTTGTACGGTTATTCCAGAGACTGATGAGATATTTAATAAAATTGTTGAAACAGCAGAAATATTTCTTCAAAGAGGTGAAAATTCGGGTTCAGGGGACACCCATCGTAACCCGAACTAATTAAGGTTATGGTGTGTGTACCCTGGCCCTGATTACAAAGATTAATTTCCAAGGAGGTTGTGAGATGAAAAGAATAGGATTTCTTTTATTTTTAGTTTTATTGTTTAGTGGTTGTGCAGCAACAAAAGCCTATCAAGATGTGATGAACGAAGAAGCTATTAAATATAATATGCGAACGTTTTTAACATCAAAAGAAATTGTGACGTTGGCATTAACAAAAGCAATTCTTGCAAAGAAATTTGTTATAGAAAGTGAAGATAAAGACGCTGGGATTTTTGTTGCTAGTCGATATTTTAATAAGGGTAAAAGAAATGTTGTGTTAGCTTTGCAAACAAAAATAATTAAGGAAAGTGAAAACACAACAACCGTATATTTAAATGCAATAGAAACAACAGAACGTAATTATATAACGGATAAAACTCGTTTTTTTATGTGGGTAGTGCCTTTGCCTGGAGGGGGAGGAAAAGAAGCTACGAAAATAAAAGAATCTGAAGAAGTTATAGAAGACGAAAAATTTTATAATAGTTTATTTGAATTAGTTAATAGTTATATGCCTGATAAATAGTGGCAGAATAGAGATAGGAGTTTTTTGTTAGAGAGAAAGTTATAATCATTCTTCATCCTATTCAAATAGCCTTCATTAATCAGCTAGTTTAAACACGCGGATTAATTACGGAACTTGCTTGATGAATAAACGTTATGTCTATTAATTGATTATAAAAAAAGTTGTTGGATGTTAAATATTATTGGAGAAAATGAAAAATATAATTATATTACTAACATTAATCCTTTTCTTTTCAAATAGTGCTTGGGCTCAAGTAGATGAAAATCTTGCGAAAAATACGGAAGTTGTATTGCGTATTCAATCGGGAGCAATGGGGGTATGTGATAAATATTGTTGGCAAGAAGTAGAAATTTTAGAAGAGTTGAGAAATCCCAATAATTATTTATTTGAGCAAAAATTAAATGTGGCTTTTTATAGTTGGGAGAAAGGTATTCCTTCGGGTGTGGCTACAATATATTTAGAGAAATATAATATAGAAAGAAATGATTTGTGGAAACTTGTTGGCGGGAAAAGGATGACAGGTGTAAGTCATTATGAGCAAAGAGAAAAAGGAAAATTAAAATAATGGATAAGAAAATACAAGAAGTTAAAATTAATCGTTTGCCAATAGAGTTATGTCAATTCCTCAAATTTCAGAATATTGTTCAAAGCGGTGGTGAAGTTAAAATGTTAATTGTCGAGGGATTTGTTTTGGTTAATGGTGTCATTGAGATGAGAAAAGGCAAAAAATTACAACTTAATGATATGATTGAAATCAAAGATATGGATGTGAAGTTTGTTATTAAATAAGCAAAGTTTATGATTTTCCTGAAAATTGGCGTAAGGATTGATTCTAGGAGCTGTTAGCTGATATCTTGAGTTGTATGAAAAGAGACAAGAGGGTCATCGGCATTAGTTAAAGTGTTTTTTTGATTATTTTAATATTTTGATTGATAGTATTTATATTATTTTAAGGTTCAAAGGTCATTGTTTGTAGGTGTTTACGGTTCAATTTATGTAAGTTATTTCTACTTAAAGAAAAAATAAAGAAATTCTTATTTTTAAGGATTTAGAGACTAATTTCCTCTTTTTTGGCTGCTTTATTTCTTGACAAAAATTCCTCAAATGGTATATTGTTGCTGAATTTAGTTCATGCTTTTTGTTCTTACCCGCATGAATCTTTTATAATAAGAATATTATTAATATTATATGAATAAAGCAATTTTATATTTAGAAGATGGTACTTTTTTTAAAGGTCAATCGCTATCTGTTAAGGGAGATACTAGCGGAGAAGTTATTTTTAATACTTCAATGACAGGTTATCAGGAAATTTTAACAGATCCTTCCTATGCAGGGCAAATTGTTGTGATGACATATCCCTTGATTGGTAATTATGGAGTGAATGAAGAAGATGTTGAATCGAAAAAGGTTCATGTTAAAGGATTTGTCGTCAAGGAATTTTGTCGTATGCATTCCAATTATCGAGCTAATAAAAGCTTGATTGATTATTTAAATGATAATAATATTATAGCCATTGAAGGCATTGATACCAGAGCTTTAACGCGTCGCCTTAGAGAAAAAGGGGCTATGCGTTGTATTATTTCAACTGAAGATTTTGATCTTGATAGTTTAAAGAAGAAAATGCAAGATGTTCCTTCAATGGAAGGTAGTGATTGGGTTAAAGAGGTTACTACTAAAGAAAAATATATATGGAAAGATGGAATTGATAAATGGTCTCCAATTATTGATCAAGAGAATGTGCCTGCCAAAAAGTTTACAGTCGCTGCCATTGATTGCGGCATTAAATTTAATATATTACGTATTTTAACTGGATTAGGCTGTGAGGTTCATGTTTTTCCTTCTAATGCGTCTGCAGATGATATTAAGGCCATTAATCCTGATGGACTTTTTGTTTCTAATGGTCCAGGTGATCCCGCTGCAGTTGAATTTGTCGTGGATACTCTTAAAGAATTTTTAGGAAAGATTCCTATTTTTGGAATTTGTTTAGGTCACCAAATTATTGGTCTTGCTTTGGGAGGCAGTACTTATAAGCTCAAATTTGGACATCATGGAGCGAATCATCCTGTGAAAGATCTGATTGATCAAAGCATAGGGATTACTTCACAAAATCATGGATTTTGTGTTGATATTGATTCTTTAGGTGAAGGTGAAGTCAAGATTGTGGATGTTAATCTTAATGATCAAACATTAGAGGGTTTGCAGCATTGTTTAAAGCCGATTCTTTCTTTTCAGCATCACCCTGAAGCATCCCCTGGTCCTCATGATGTGCAATTTTTATTTAATAGATTTATTGAAATGATGGATAAATATGCGGGGACACTCACACAGTGACCCGTATTAGTGAAAAATAAAGAATATAATTCGGGTTACGGTGTGTGTCCCCGGAATAAAATTATGCCAAAAAGAACAGACATAAAAAAGATATTACTTATAGGCGCTGGTCCTATTGTTATAGGGCAAGCTTGTGAGTTTGATTATTCTGGAACACAGGCCTGTAAAGCTTTGAAAGAAGAAGGTTATGAAATCGTGCTTGCTAATTCTAATCCGGCAACGATTATGACGGATCCTGAGTTTGCAGATCATACTTATATTGAACCACTTACTCCTGAATTTGTTGAGGCTATTATTGAAAAAGAAAGACCCTGTGCTGTTTTGCCGACATTGGGTGGTCAAACCGCTTTAAATATTGCGATGAAACTATATGAAAAGGGTGTTTTTGAGAAATATAATGTTGAGATGTTAGGTGCTGATTATGATGTAATTAAAAAAGCTGAGGATCGTAAATGTTTTAAAGAGGCAATGATTAAAATTGGATTAGATGTGCCAAGAAGTACATTTGCTTATTCTTTGGAAGAAGCAAGGAAAGCTGCAGAAGAAATAGGATTTCCTTTGATTATTCGACCAAGCTATACTCTCGGAGGAACAGGTGGTGGTTTTGCCAATAACCTGGAAGAGTTAGAGCGTGTTGCAGCTTTAGGAATTGAAAGTAGTATGGTCAATGAAATTTTGTTGGAAGAATCGATTATTGGATGGAAAGAGTATGAATTAGAAGTTATGCGTGATAGTAAGGATAATGTGGTTATTGTTTGTTCTATTGA
>JAOZRJ010000177.1 GCA_029931885.1 Candidatus Omnitrophota bacterium
ATACTGCTGTAAACATTGCAACAGAATGTATCGATCGGCTTCATACGACAGCGGAAAGTCACCATCGGATTATGGTTATCGAAGTCATGGGACGTTATACTGGCTGGGTGGCTCTTGAGTCTGGCATTGCTGGAGGAGCAGATATTATTCTTGTTCCTGAGATTACTGTTGATATCGATAAGATTTGTGAATCACTTCGTAACCGACATAGCCGAGGAAAAACTTTTAGCATTATTGTCGTTTCTGAAGGAATACAATGCAAAAATCATCCTGAATTTAATGAAATGGTAGATCGTGGACATCGATTTGGAGGAATTGGAGAGGCTGTTGCTCAGGCCATTGAGCAAAAGACTGGTTATGATACAAGGGTTAGCGTTCTTGGGTATATTCAAAGAGGAGGAACGCCTTCTGCGTACGATCGTTTTATCGGAACTAGATTTGGCGTTAAAGCTATCGAACTGGTTAAGGAGGAGAAATTTGGGCATATGGTGAGCTTACATAATAGCATTGTTCAGTCTGTTCCAATTGAATTTGCTGTGGAAAAGAGAAAAACTATTAATATGGATATTTATGACATGGCAAAGGTTTTCTTTGCAGAGTAAAGGGTAAAAATATGAAAAAGATTATTAAGCAAATTCTAGATGATTCAATTAGGGCCAAAGAAGAAGCTTTTGATCAGAATACTGATAAGATTGTTCAGGCTGTTGATATTATAAATAAAGCATTGAATGAGAAAGGCAAATTAATTCTTTTTGGTAATGGGGGATCAGCAGCAGATAGTCAGCACATTGCCGCAGAGTTTATAGGTCGATTTCAAAAAGAACGAAAATCCATTGCAGCCATTGCGTTAACGACAGATACTTCGATTATTACAGCATTAAGCAATGATTATAATTTTGATATTATTTTTGAAAGGCAAATCGAAGGTTTAGGTCTGGTTGATGATGTTGCGATTGCGTTTTCGACAAGCGGAAATTCTAAAAATGTCATTGAAGGCTTAAAGAAAGCAAAAAAAATAGGAATGAAGACTATTTCTTTTACTGGTGGAGATGGAGGAGGAATCAAGGAATTTTCTGATGTTTGCCTTATTGTGCCTTCTAAAAATACGGCTAGAATTCAAGAGTCTCATATTTGCATGGCTCACGCTATCTGTGAGTTGGTTGAAAATGAGTTTAGTAAACAATGAATACAAAGAAGAAAGTTCTTAATCTAAGTACTTTAAAGAAAAAGATTTCTGACCTTCGAAAGGGAGGTAAGAAGATAATTTTTACAAATGGTTGTTTTGATCTTTTACATTTAGGGCACGTGAGTTATCTTGAACAAATAAAACGTGATCAGGATATTTTGATTGTTGCGATTAATAGTGATCGCTC
Organism: Candidatus Omnitrophota bacterium; assembly: GCA_029931885.1. The sequence goes on from JAOZRJ010000177.1 coordinate 1,374, forward strand.
AGTAAAAAAGATCAAGGTAAAAGGGCGGCCTATTCAATCTGAATTCGCGCGTGCCAGAGTTGTGGCTGCACTAGCTTGTGTCGATTATGTTATTATTTTTGATGAAGAGACACCGTATGCTACCGTTAAATCTCTTAAGCCAGATGTTTTAGTAAAGGGTGCTGATTGGAAAGGTAAAACAATTGTGGGTGAAGATATTGTTAGGGCAAACGGCGGGCGAATAAGGTTGGTTAAGTATTTAAATAATTTTTCAACCACTAATATTATAAAGATGATTATTAAGAAATGCGGTTGATTGAGAAAAAAAAGATATTTCGGGTTATTGACGCAAATTTGAATCGGGCTAAAGAAGGACTGCGTATATGTGAAGATATTACTCGTTTTGTTTTAAATAAGAAAAAAGAAACGAGGCAATATAAGAATATTAGACATGAATTATTAAGAATAAGCTCTTTGTTAAATGTTGATAAGAAAATACTCATTGGGCATCGGGATATTTGTAAGGATGTTGGGAAGAAATCTATTCTTGCTGAATTAAAGAGAAAAAATGTTGAAGATGTTTTTTTTGCAAATTCTCAGAGGTGTAAGGAATCGGTTCGTGTTCTGGAAGAATTTTTAAAATTAATAAATTCTAAAGGATCGGCTTTATGCAAGAAAAATCGTTATCAGATTTATGATTTAGAGCGAAGAGTGAATAAGTTTTTTTTGCGCGACATGCGAGGGTAATTCAGTGGCAGAATGTCAGCTTCCCAAGCTGGACGTCGCGGGTTCAACTCCCGTCCCTCGCTCCAAGAGGTTTTGATAAATATGCGTTTTAAGAAAGTTTTTTTAATTTTGTTTTTAGGGTCATGCGTTATTATTAGCGGATGCACAACGTCTCGCCACGTATCATTGAGGGATCGTTCTTTTAAAAAAGGAATATATCATAAAGTTAAGCCAAAAGAAACTCTTTGGCGAATTGCTAAAACGTATGGTTTAAGCGTTGAGAAAATTGCGCGTGCTAATAATATTCATAACGCTGCGCAAATTCAGGAGAATCAATTGATATTTGTTCCTGGAGCGAAAGAGCAGAAAACAACTATTTTAGCTCAAGAAGCTTTTGATAAGGATGATTTTAAGTGGCCCATAAAGGGAAAAGTTGTCTCATTTTTTGGAGGCAAAAGGTCTCTTTTTGAGAATAAGGGCATTGATATTCAGTCTGAATTTGGAAAGAATGTTTATGCCTCACGGGGAGGCGAAATTGTTTTTGCAGATTATTTGAATGGTTACGGCGAAACAGTCATTGTTGACCATGGAGATGGTTATTTAACAATTTATGCATATAATTCTGATATTTTAGCTTCCTTAGGTGAGCTTGTAACGGCTGATGTTCCTATTGCTAAGGTAGGTCGAAAAGATTCTTTAGCATTATTGCATTTTGAAATTCGGAAAAATTCTGTGGCAAACAATCCGTTATATTTTTTGCCATAAAAATGTTATAAAAGAAAAAGATTATGGATTCAGAAAAGTTTTTCTTCGATCGTAATAATATTTTAAATTTATTAAAAAAGCGTGTTTTTGATTTAAAAGACGGATATCGTCAAAATGTCGCTTTTTTAGGACCTCAATACATTGGCAAAACATCTATTTTACAGGAATTTATTTCTAATTTAGATGATCCTGAGTTGATTACAATTTATTTGGATCTTGATCAAAAAGATTTTAGCTATTTATTTTATAATTTTACTAGTAGCATTCTTTATCGTTTTTCAAAATCTAAGAATTTAGTTCTTCATGATGATCTAGGGCTTTTGATGGAAAGTACTAAAAAGTATATTCCTCAAACGGTTGAAGCTATTAAAAAGATTCAGGTTAGTTTTGATAAAAAACGATGGGCTGATGCATATCGACAGCTTATTTCTCTTCCTGAAGTTTTCACTCTGGAAACTCAAATGTTTTGTGTTGTTATCTTAGATGAATTCCATGCCTTAGATGATCTTGAGATGCTTGATGCTTTTCAAGAGTTGGGCAAACGTATTATGACACAAAAAAGATGCCTTTATTTTATGGCAAGCTCTATGCAGAATTTGGCTCGAAAGATTCTTTCTGAAAAACTTTTGCTTTTATTCGGTCATTTTGAAATTGTCGACATTAACCCGTTTGATTTAAAAACAAGCCAGTTATTTATTTCTCATACTTTAGGAAATATTTCATTGGGGGAGAATCTGAAAAATTTTCTTGTTGATTTTACAGGAGGACATCCTTTTTATTTAAATATTTTAACTCAAGAGATGAATAATCTTTGTGTAATTCATAAGCAAGGCGAAGTTTTTCTGCCGCTTTTGTCGCAGGCGACAGAAAATACTATTTTTAATAAATGGGGAGTTTTAAGTCGTCATTTTGAGATTATGATTAGTAATTTCTCTTTAAGCAAGAATAGTCGAGAGACATATTCTTTATTAATCGCGTTGGCAAATAATAATCATAAAGTTGAAGATATTGTAAAATGCACGGATCTTCGTAAAAGTTTTATCGCACAAAAAATGATTCGATTGATAGAGCTTGGCGTTGTTGAAAAGGCAGGAAAATTTTATTATCTTAAAGATAAGTTATTTAAATATTGGATCAAATATATTTTTCAACGAAGGCTTAGTTTTACTGGATGCGATATTCAA
>JAOZRJ010000178.1:0-2415 GCA_029931885.1 Candidatus Omnitrophota bacterium
AGATTTTTTAATTTTTCAGCCATTTTTAAAATACTTTGATTCGTATCTTTTGTTAGTCCTTTGGCCCATGATGTTTGGCCTATTCGGGCTTTTCTTATTTTTTCTTTGGTTTCTGTTGTGTGTTTTTTCCCGTAAAATGGATTTTTGTGACCTAATAAAAGTTTGCCTTTTTCTCGATTTATTTCTCTAATGATATTTTCATTTGGGATTCGTCCAAGAAGACCTAGCCAAGCAATTTTATCTTCCCATCGGCCATATGTTTCATACATCCACTGATGAACGGCCGCATGACCGGAAAGGCTGAGTTTCACGATATTAGATGGATCATCTGAGCCTCCAAGTGATCTTGGAATGATATGATGATTGTGATAAATAACTTTAGACATGATGTTACTCCTTACAGTAATGTTATGATTAGAGGGGTGACATGTTGATGGCATTTTACCCCTTGTCTTTATTTATAAATAATTATGAGCACGGAATATTACGCAGAGAGGTCTTTGCGTGAGTCTATATGGTAACGGCACATGGACTATAAATCATAGAACGCCGTGTATTAACAATTATTGGGGTGGTACCGATATCGATTGGTAATAAAAAGATAGTGTTGCAATATGTGGATGATCGTATGGTCACATTAAAAACGATTAAATGTTAATTGCAGAAAATAGTAATTATACCTTGAACATGGTTGCTAACGCGGCCTAGTTCTTTCACACGTCCATCATCGTGTAATGTGTTGGTTGTGTGATAATTTCAGTTACACTTACTGTCGTGGTAAATTTCGCACATGTCAGGACAATATAGAAATCGGAAGAGAATGTTTATGATATGATACATTCAATTCTTAAATTATAACATATCAAATTATTGTAATTCAACCTATACTATTATTATACAACACATGGGTTTGACTCCCATCCACTCCACCAACCACTTGATTTGTTAGTGTTTTAGTAATTTATTTTTACCTATAAATTTGTGTTGGCCGGTGTCTAAGTTTTGACATAGGAATGTTTTTTGCCTTTCCGTCTAATTATCCTAAACTTGACGTTATCGATGTTAAATGTCTTGTTGAAATCTACCGCTGCTTTATTCTTTTCTTGATATTCCCTCACAGTTCCTTTGTATTCTTCAATGTCATACCCGCTTTTATTTTTAGTATTTTTCGGTATCTGGTCTTTGTATTAATACTCGATTTGACCCATGATTTATCGAAACGGTATCAGTCAGCATTTCAAAAAGACATTCATTTTTCACGTCATAAATATAATTAAACAAACATTATATTTAAAGGTGACAATGAATCGTTTCAAACAACTGATAGAGTCCGATCTCCATCCAGCAGATCCTGTCCTTACAGAGTCTAAGAAAATTTCAGTAAAAGTTAAAATCCCGATTTCTAATTACGCCAAGAAAGGCGACTTAGCGTCTACGTATGCTAAGAGGGATACTAGCGCTGCCGAAAAACTCGCTTCTAAACAATTCAAAAAGAAGTTTAAATCATTTGAAATTTCAGAAGTGGAATTTACTAAATTAACTAAATCCGATGCGATATTTATCGTGACTGCTGAAGGAGAATAATGCCCAAAAAGAAACAAGATCTCAAAGTGTTAAAAAAACCCGCGGATGTAATTCCAATAGTCATTGGTGGTCGTGCAGAAATCATCGAATTTCTTAAGGATCAGATCAAATTTGTTGAGGAAAATGAACGCCTGGCCGGCAAAGCAATGTTGATTGTGGGATATGACGACGGTGACGGATATGATGACTATCTGTATGCATCACATTCGTTTTCTTTACGAGACTTTCTGTATTCATCCGAATTAATTAAATTTAATTTGCTGACGGAAAACTATAGAGATGAGTAGTCATTTTCGGCTAATAAATACCTTTAAACACAACAATTATGACAAACCGAATAGTATATTTTGATATCGATAAAGGAAACGCAACGGACGGCGATTTAGACGGTGCTTATAACGAAGCCGCTGTTAAAGAATCTGTTATTAATTTATTACTAACAGAACCGAGCACTTTGATATATGGCAATCGAGGAATGGGTTGTTCATTGCAGAAATTTCTTTTTTCTCCGGTTGATAATTCTACTGCCATCAGTATACTAGAGGAGGTTGAATTGGCCATAAACAAATATGAACCTCGGGCAAAAAATTTGGAGGTGGTTATTATACCGGAACCAGACTTAAATACATTTCAAATCAACGTTACATTCAATGTAGATCAAGCAGATCGTGAAATTACAATTGATGAATTATTATATAGATTACGATAAAGAGGATATAAATGGCAACAAATTTTAGCTTAAATGCTTTAAGGTTTGAAGATATTAGAGCGGGGATTATACGATATTTAGAAGAGAACCACCCATCACATTTAGAATTCTCAAACAATTCT
>JAOZRJ010000178.1:2425-4014 GCA_029931885.1 Candidatus Omnitrophota bacterium
ATTAAATGCCTAATTTGATTTTAGTTCTAGTAATCTCGGATATCTAGTCGACATCAATGCGTATACAGCGATGATGTTGGCCTATCATAATGTTCTAAAAGCAAATAATATCTTTATTGACACAACTGAAATCCGTAAAAATGCCGTTTCAATTGCTAAGCAGATGGGCTATCGACCTAAACGTAAAGTATCAGCACGTTTTACTGGGAAATTAGAGTATGTTGCAAGTGAAGGGCAAACGTTTCAATCAGGTGATACTGTAACAGTGCCTGCGAGAACTGAGTTCACTAGTTCACCTAATGGGTATTCTTTTTTGAACTTAGTTCCTATTACATTGACATACGAAAATCCGGCGTTGTTGTCCAGTGATTTTATTATATATGAAGGCGAGTTTGTTATAGTTAATGCCTATGGAACCGGTGAAATAAATCAAACATATGTAATAGACTCATATGATGTTGAAGAGGATAATATCAATGTGTCAATCCGTGAGAGTAACACCGATAGTTATCATAACGTGTTGTGGGAAGAAACGGATTCTTTCTTTTCGACGGATGATGATCGGATATACTTCGTTGAAGAGGATTTACTGTATGAGTACAGACCGCGTATTGTATTTGGTGATGGTCTATTGGGGCGAATTCCCACCAATACTGAAACGATACAGATGGAATACTTGAAGACTAAGGGTGATGCTGGTAACGGCGAGACATTGTTGACATTTACGATAGAACCATCTGTAACTACTACTGGAACGACCTTTGACACATACACACTTAACACAAGCAATCTAACCATTTACATACCAGATCTTCAAGTATCATACGGCGGAAAAGCCGCACAGACACTCGCAGAGATTCAGTTCAACGCACCACGGTTTTATTCAGCTGGAAACAGAGGCGTAACAGGCGACGATTTGATCTCCATTTTATCTGAATATGAGTCTACATTTCAGTATTATAATGTGGTTGGTGGCAATGTACTATATCCAGATGATGATACTAAGAGAGGTATTGGTTTTATTACGGCTGTTCCATTCATTGACGAGTCCGATTTCCTTGGTAATGCCAGTATCTATCTGACAGAGTTACAAGAAAACGCGATTGTGCCTCAGTTGATTAGTAAAACAGTTTTGGGTACCGACAGACGTTTTATCAAACCGACATATGTGTATATAGATGCCAATCCGTTCTTAGAATTCCCAGCTAATTATTCAGCTGATGAAATTCAATCGGCCATAATCCGATCATCAAACAATCTACAGACATATATCGATACTTACATCAAGGGTCTTGGAAATCCATTTAGACATTCTAAGTTACTGACAACTCTTACTGATACGGCAGGCGTGAAATCCGCTAAATTGGATACGATATTTCATTTTATAATTAATAAGGATTCGTTCTATGAAGGTCGTGAGACAACTATGACGCTTCCCATCGTTTATAGTAAGGATAGTGCCGGCCAAATTATATATGATGATAATTCTAATTCAGTGACTTCAAATTTTGTAAAAAAACGGTCACTAATTATTTCACAAGAAAATGAAAAGCGATTAGATACAGTCGCTTATACTCAAGTAACACTGC
>JAOZRJ010000179.1:0-2803 GCA_029931885.1 Candidatus Omnitrophota bacterium
TTGCTTTATATAGCTCATTTTCTTTCATGAAACGAACCAATTGCTTTCTTGTTATCAGGACTGTTAAAGAATCTAATACTTCTATAATGGCTGCTATTAACTGCTCTGGTGTTTCGTCTTTTCTGAAATTCTTGTGCTGATAAATTTCTGGAAAAGCATCCACGTGATGCCTCTTGATGTTGTTATATTTTAAACCCTTAAAGAGTCTTACTATTGCCTTGTCATGAATTGTAAACGCGATCAGCTGATCACTGTAAAGGCCTTGTGGATGTTCATCCAAAATTCTCACAAAAGCTGCAATGCGTTTCTTTTTCACATCCAGGCCTAAAGATAGTTCAACGATAAACTTCTTATGATCTTGAATGCTCGCATCAACCTCAATATATTTTGTCCGCAAAACATTCTTTCTTACTCTTGCAAATAAAGCAGCGTATCGTTTGTCATTCTTTGCAATTTCAACTAATCCTTGTGCATTGATTTTTTGCTTTCGATGATCCAAGATAAATAATAAAGCTTCAATGCGCTTAGCTCTAATCATCTCATGTTTTAGCTCCGACATATCATACTCAAAAACATCTCTTGCCTTACCCTTAGACTTTATTGTCCATTTCGTATTTCCAGACACCCAGGAAACAATCAAAATAGATACTGCCCCAACAAGTACAGCTCCTATTGTTTGAGTAAAACCAACTCCAGGTGAAACTTGTTCTACTTTTTTCATTACCTCCATTGCGTTTAAAACACCAAAGCCAGAAACTTTAGAAATGAACCAATCTACAAAGACTGAAGAAGTTAAAATTCCAATTACTTTAAGCAAATAACTTCCGTTACTATCTTTTGACTCATTTGGAGCACTTACTAAATCTAAAATAATATTTTGAACTGTCTCACGATAACTACCTATAATTTGTTCAACTCTTTGCTTTGAAATGCTCATAATTTCGCCAATTTTCTCCATAGTCATTGATTTATGAACTAGCCCTGTTTGAGGATCGTATCCAAAAAATAAACATATAATTTCATAATTTCTTTCTTTAGTTTTACATTTATCCAAGACTTCATGATTGTAAAAACGTTTAAAAGCGATAACAAATACCTGATACAATTCACTTCTCACATTAGAGTTATCTGAATAATCTCCAACAAACTCTTGCCACTGCCTATTGTCAGCGCTTCCTTCTTTACGTTGCGCTGTCAAAGAATAAAATTCATTAGATCTTAAATATACTGCATTCTTATATGTTTCTTTTGTAACTCCTGTTCTTGCAGCAAAATCAGGATCAAAAGAAATAATCTCTCCATAAGTCTTTGGATAGTGACCTTGAACTTCAAAGAATTTATGTTCTACCCTGGCTATATCCATTAAAGAATAAACATAATGTTGAGTAATAGATCCTTGATCAATAATAAATTTAATAACACTCCATTTCACATCGCCCTTAATAAAACTAAAAAACTTAGAATTAAAACTAAAATCATATTCATCAACATTTTTAAGCATAACTTCTTCTGCCACACCTTTAAGATCATCAAGATACTGCATAAAGCGAGGTTTACTGTGAGCCATCTTATAAACAAAATCATGCAAACGTCCCCTTGTTTCAAGAATCAATGTATCTAAGGCTGCTCCATTTCTTTGCTCTCTATAAAGTGAAATTATTGCTCTTTCTTCTTCAATCGTTAAAACCCTTTTCAGCAAAATATTAGGATTTTGACCTTGCTTCAAATCTGATAACTTTAAAGCTGCTTTAACTTCCGCCCATGCTTGTTTATCTCGCCTAAGTGATTGTTGTCTAATTTTTCTTTTCTCTTCAATGTCTCTAATTCGGTCTATACTTGTTTTCTGGACATTTATTCCCTCAACAGGATAGCCTGGTGCTTCCAACCGCTCTGTTTCTTGTGTGTTTTGCATTTCAGCTTTTCTGATAATTTCCACTTGCGAATCAGGATCTTCCTCCATTGTTCTTATATTATCAATTAACCACTTAGAAATATATTTCATAAAGGTTCTACTAAATCGTTCTTTACTATTCCAATCCAGATATTCATCATCCACCATAGAGGCTATCTTCTGCATTAATGCGTAAGAATCTTCCCCTAAATGTCTCTTAATATCCATAGAATTAAAGTGAAGATAATTCTTAACAATCTTTATGTCATACGGCACATTAGATTTAGAATAGTCAATAATTTTTACTGTACGTACTTTAAAAAGCAATCTCAATGTTTTAGCATCTTCCATTGGATAAACAAGATTCCTATATCCTCTAGTTTGCACACTCAATTTAATCCCGGAATTATCAAATGCTGCCCTTACTCTTTTTAACTCAATTGGTAACTCTACTGGTATAGGCATAACACTACTTCCTGCATATTGAGGTATTCCCTTAAGTCCCTCAATATGAACAAAATAAAAGTTCGTATCTCTAAAGGCAACTGGAGGTAAAATATGTGCCGTAGAATACTTACCTCTTGCTATAAAATAGTTCTCTAAAAACCAACAATAAGCATTCATTAAAAATTCTTTATAATCAGCATCTGGTTTACGGCAAACCGTAATCCCGCTATGCGTTGTTAACCAGAGCGTGAACTCATCAAACTCTTTATTCTCTCTCAACCTAGAATTAAATGAGGTAGGCAATAATTCTGCCTTTTTCTTAAATGACGGTAATTGTTCTAGCTCTTTATTTGACATATTCGAATTCTGACCATTTTGCGAAACAAAGGAAACCATTACAAGCAAGACTATTCCAGCAATCAAATAAACAATTGCGATAAAAGGCTCCGTTGCAAATGCTGTTGT
>JAOZRJ010000179.1:2813-4014 GCA_029931885.1 Candidatus Omnitrophota bacterium
TAAAAGACCTATAGTTAGGCCACTGACTCCTCCTTCTACATCCCCTAAACCAACCATTTTTGAAACAAACCAATCTGCAATCATCAAAGGCGCTAATAAGCCAGTAGTTTTTACTTTTGTTGGTTTCGATGGCCTTGTTAGATCTACTTCATCATTAGATCTTGGAATAGATAAAATAGTATTCCTTAAGAAACTTGCATCCCATTTAATTCCTTCAGAATCATATCCACGCGTATTTTCTTGTGCCAATCGATAATCTTTGAAGAAGGTCCTGATAAAGAATTCCACTTTTGATTTCCAAACATCTTTAACCCGGAAAGACCATGTTTCTCTAATTGCTTCTTCTCTCAAATAATTAAAAATGCTATAAGCTACTCCACGGTATTTTCCTTCATCAGTTCTAATATTTACCCAAATTACCTCTAAAATAAGCTCATTAAAAACAGAATCTAACACAATTTCTATTCTACTTCCAACAGATTCAACTCCGTTGACAGCGATGTTATAAACCAATCCTCTCCCTTGTATTCTTTGAACATCATTAGAAAGACTTAACGTAATAATATCTGTTTCTTTGAAAAGGTTAGTGATAGTTATCTCTTCTTGGCCTAATCGGGATGACGTAGAAATAGAGGACAGCGCCCTGTTTCTCTTTCTATCTGCTTTCGCTTTCTCTATCAAACGATCCAGATTCTTGGCAATCTGTCTTTGATACGAAACCTTATGAGGATTAAATGATTCTATGGGAACATTTCCTTTTGGAGGAAGGAATGTTAACACTTCTTCTGGATACAACCGGTCAAATGTTTGACCTTTCCCAAAGCTTACTAATGGGCATTGTTTTAAGTATGATTGAATATGGAAATTTAAAAGTTTTAAATTATAATCTTTCCAATTACCCTGTTCATATAAATAATCAAGCACAAAACCTAAGCCAATAACTCTATAAGGAATAACAAACCGCGTTGCCCCCGGAGCTAACTGAATATCATATTTAGCTATTTCTCTAAGTTCATCTTTCGTAAAACATGGATCAACAACTGTTGCAACATTTAATTGAGCCGCAATACCATCATAATCTTCAAAAGGTATACGCTTTTCGCTAATTACATTAAAATATTTTTCAGCCCAAGTTCTTGCTTTCTTCATTGGAATCTGTTTAATTATTCTATATTTCAATGAAGCATTCTTAATCTCTTCG
>JAOZRJ010000180.1 GCA_029931885.1 Candidatus Omnitrophota bacterium
AAACGACTGGAACTGAAAAAAGCAAAAGATGATATGATCAATTCTCATGTACACAAACGGAACGATCCAAACAATTTCAATAACAAATATCCAATAGGATTTGATCATGCATGAAAATCGATTTGAAGAGATCCTTGAATCATTTATCAATGGGAACATTACTTGGGCACGCAACGAAGTCTCTTCGATGTGTAAAGAAGATTTTGTTGAATTCAATATCTTTCTCCTTGATATGGTTGACGAAGATGTCATAACTCGGACGCAACTTCGATCCCTGTTAACCCCCTCTGGGTGTGATCCGGCGGAGTTTATCGCTAACGCTCAGATGAAAGCTTGGGAGTCAATGAATTGAAAATCTTTAAGATACTGATCGAACAGTTCTTTGAGATGTCTGCGAAAGGCGACTGTCAGAACGCTTACGAGACTCAAATTGAACTGATGAACTTCCTTGGATTAGACTTCCTTGAAATTACTTTGTTTTTACTCACTGAAAGAAACTATCGAAACGGATAATAAAATGACTGATAAAAAATATTGGATCTCTTCACATCCTGAAAAATGTGACATATGTCAAGCCCCTATTGACACTGAATTTATCGATGGCGCTACTGTCTTCGGTCCGTGGGCCTGTATGTGCCGCAGCTGTCACGACTCTAAAGGCAAAGGTCTGGGAACTGGCAAAGGACAACTTTATCAAAAAGACACTGACGGCGAATTCGCTAAAATCAAAGGATAAAAATGACAACACAAGTAGATATTAAGCAGTGGCTGAAACGTGGACTAAAACAAGATGAAAAAACCACTCATTTAATCGTGGTCTATGATTCATTCGATCATGAAGACTACCCTGTCTGGGTCACCGAAGATCAAGACGTTAATACAATCTATAACAAATACAACGGCAAAAACATGCAACGGGTTATGGAAGTCTATGACTACTCAAAACCGTGGGTCGACCAACTCAACGAACGCCGAGCAATGAATCTATAACGATCTACAATCGCAGTAAAAATCGATTTTAACCAAAACTAAATATGTCTTCATTATACAAATACAACGCATGGCTTGAAATCACTATCTATCTCAATGATAGAACTGAAGTGATTCGCACAGATCGCAAACCCATCTCTGATAGTAGTTTGACGGCTGCTCAGCGAAACATTCCTATGGGCAAAATTCCAGTGCGCTGGAAAGTCAACGGCTGTATATTCTACCTCGGTGACGATCTGATGAAACGATCTTATATCCGTTTCTTCAGTGAACCAATTGGCGTTGATAATCGTGAATTCTATGAAGACACTGATATAGATCAATACTATCAAGATCTGTCTGACATCGATGATGACGTACCTTTCTAAAGGACTACAATGATAAAAGAATTCACACTAATCAACGATACGAATACTCGGAAGGCCCTTGATAATGTTAGGGATATGTTCGACTATCAACTTGAACGCTTTCGAACTTCAGATGAATTTATCACCAATTATCATCCTTACGATATGCACGAAATGTCCCTTGAATGTATCACCATTCTCAATAACGGCGGAACTGTTACACTCGACTATAACTCCGAATTTAGTAAAGAACTACTAAGACTAATGATATGAAAAACAAATCTCTCAAACCCTTCATAGGACAACTTTGCACATGGACCATATGGAGTGATACGCGTGGCGGAAAGATAACTGAAATATCCAAGTCCGGTAAGCGAATAACAATGGAGCTTACCGAAGGTGGAACTTATCACTTTTCTCTTAGACTCAATGGAAGGTGGAAAATGGTTGGATCGCCCATGAGAGAATCTGGCAATTATTGTAGTCTCGGCCACGCACGCGACTACTACGATCCGAGCTTTTAATATGTTACATCATTACGATAACATCGGCGAATTCAATTATAGAATTCGCAATCTGAGAAAAGTAGACTCTTGTAATAACTGCAAATATCTACAATATGGAAACATTGTATTGTCATTCTGTGTCAAACTAAAAGTGTCCTTGAATTGGGATAGATACACTTCAGTCTGTGATCATTTTAAACTTGACAAATAACAATCGTCTATGTTATACTATTATTATAACAAGTCGCAATTTACCATAACCCTTTTTGGAGTCTTCTCTATGTTGAGAACACAACGAAGGAAAGGCGCTCTAATTAGATTAGAGGCCCAACTGGCAGCCGGCCAGAAACCCGAAAAAGTCTTTGACGAAAAGACCAAAACCCGTAAGTCCACCGGTCAAACCATCGACCTGACTGACGGCGACAAAAGCCGCATCAAGTCGGAAATCAAAACCCTGAAACTGTCCATCGAAAAAGGATAGTCCCGTTCAACGGTCAAACAGTTGGCCGTTTCTAACATCATTCAAACAACAAATACAATGACTGAATATAATCGCCTCAAAGGATTTTCTGTTGATGAACTTCAAGCAGAAATTGAAAGAAAAATGGTTGTAGATAAAACCCGGCCTGTTCCTAAACCAGAATTCGATAAACTTCCAGTCCTTAAAGCCGCACTGGAAAATATGATTCATATGATTATCACCGGTGAATCAGACCCATACGATGAATCAGAACGCATGCAACTTATCTATGAAGCCGCTGTCACCGAAGCCTTTGGACCAGATATTAGTCAGTGGATCGACGCAAACATATAGTCCAACTAACAAGGCCTCTACGGAGGCCATTAAAATCGATTTCTATCATGACTCAAAATCAATCAATGGCGTTTGGCCAAACTGGACAAAGGAAAATAACATGACCAATCTATCTGAATTCACTGATATGCAGTTACGTCTGGAACTCGAAAAACGTGAAAAAGCAATAAAAGAACCACCTAAAATGATTAAAAATCCAGACTTTACGGATATTATCGTACAAGCAGCTGCCATCGTACAGTTAATTGTAGATGGACATTACCACGAAGATTATGATCATCCCAACTATATCTACGAGGCTGTGATGGAAGCCGTCTACGGAGAAGACATCTGGACTTGGTATAATAATAACGTCAAATAAAAGGATAATTATGTCTAGAAATATAGTGAAATACCCAAAACTCAAAGCGTTTGAAGTCTGGTGTACTAGCCTTGAAGGACAACGAAAATCCCTTGGCTACTTCGAAGACGCCAACATCGCTCACAAATACCTTGAAGCTTTTATCAATGGATCCGGCCCTGAACACTCTTGGGAGTATGGAGTAGACCCAATAATTATTCAATTGAAATCATCACAATGATAACAACGATATTCGCCACTATGTCTACTTTCTGGAGCTGGGCTGTTCCTATCATCTACCTAATCGGACTCGCGGGGACGTTGATAGAATTCGCAATCAAATATATCAACACCGAAAACTTTGATGTGTCAATCGACTTCGCAGATGATGCAATTTTTATACACATTCTCAGCCCTATATTCGGCGTTATCTACGACGATGAAAGAATCGCTGGAATGTTTGCAATTGCAATAATGAGTGGTGTCATTTTTTGGGGAATTGCAACATTTACACTGATTCTCTTTTGGCCTTTGATAATGTTCACCCTTATATTCATATTCGCCATCGTTCAATTGAAAAGCAAAAAAGAATTCGGTCACTTCCTCACCACGATGGGATTTATAAGGAGACTGAAAAATGTCTAGAATTGACCGAGAAATCTTTGAAGTCAAAATAACTATGTTCTGGGCGTTAGCTTTTATCGCTTTGATCATGACCCTCTCTGCCTTCGCCTACGGAGTGCATGGACTTGTCGGAGCTGTCGTCGGCATCGCGTGGATCTTTGTATTTGGATTCAACATCTACTACCAAGTCCTTATCCATAGGAAAGCACGAGGCGAAAACCTAAACATCGAAATAAATGAAGCACTCGAAAATAAAATGATTGACACAGCAGAGCGAAATTGAGTTTATGATGAACAATGAATGGAAAGTTTGCACTCTTGAGCAGGCGAAGAGACTCGTTGAGCTAGGGGTTGTTTTGGAGACTGAGCATT
>JAOZRJ010000181.1:0-3483 GCA_029931885.1 Candidatus Omnitrophota bacterium
AGCTTAAATATAAATTTTCACAAAAAAGGAGAAGAGATGATTACTCGTAAGATATTAAATTTACTTTTAATTATAGGGTTAATGGTTCCAGCAAGTGCTTGTCTTGCCGCAGATACAACTGAACAAGATGTTACTCCAAGTTCCAAGTTAATCTATTTAGAGCCTCAAAAGTCATTTATCGAAAAGGGCAGTTTTAATTATTTACTTGGTGTTTCTGGTGGGTATGATAATAATTCTCACTTAGACAGTAAAAGAGATGGCGATTCATTTTTACAAACATTTTTTAGGGCTTCTTTTGACACTTCTTTTAGTGAAGAGACAACGGGAAAGCTTGACTATGAAATGATGAGCCTTTTATATGCTGGCGAGAGCGAATTAAATTTAATTAAAAACGGGATTAATGCTGAAGTAAAGCATGAAATCAATGAAGAACTTTCCATTTCCTCAAATGTAGGTTTTGATGTTGTTGAATTTATAACATCAGGAGACGATGACTATTTCGACAGTAACTTCGGTTTGAAAGCATCACACAAACTTCCTTATAATTGTTATCATAGCTTGAGTTACAATTTATTGTTTCGTATTTATCAACAGAGACACATTCGTGTAACTGCCTTAGTGGATTCTGATAAAGAAAGAAAAGATTGGAGAAATAAAGTTGAATATGAAGTCGGAAAATATTTTGATAAAGATTCTTTAAAATTCGGCTTTGAATATTTTAACAATAACTCAAATGAGAAATATTTAGATTATTATGATTATGATTCTTACAAATTAAAATCTTCTCTTACACATATCTTTACAGAAAAGATTTTTAGTTATTTATCTTTTACCCAACAAATGCGTAATTATAAACAAAGATCCATTATTAATGATGCTGCCACAACTGAATGGGAAAGAACAATGTTAACCTCAGCTGCAGTATTTTATAATTTAAATAAATCTGTTTCTTTTGGTTTAAATTATACTTATAGACAAAACTATTCGAATGAACCGTCTGATCGATATTCCGGATCGCTCATTTCGCTTTCAACGTATTGGAAATTCTAAAACCAATATTTTATTTTGATAACAAAACCCCTCTTGACTTAATTATTTTAAGGATAGAGGGGTTTAAATTAGAAAAAAGTGACAAAAAAAACACGAAATAAATTATTAATCAGTCTCTGCCTTACCCTCTCATTAGCTATTTTAATGCTAATTTCTATTCAATCCAAAGCTTACAATATCTTAGAGTTAAAAGCTTTGGATTTGCGATGTGCCCTGCAACCAGTTAAAAAATCAATAGCTCCGATCCTTCATGTTGACATTGATGATAAAAGTCTAGAAGAATTAGGCCGTTGGCCCTGGCCAAGAATTTACCATGAAAAATTAACATCCATTTTAAAAGAATTAGGAGCTAAACAGATTCTGATGGATGTTATTTTCACTGAAGAATACACAGACAATCCAAAACAGGATGTTTTGTTTTCTGAGGCACTCGCAAGTACAAGGATCACCTATTTGCCTTTTTATTTCACAAATAATAATGATATAATGGTTGATCCTTTACGAGAAATTTTGGCTAAAGATATTACCGTTTCTTTGAATGATACAGCAAAAGAATTATCCCTTGATCCTAAAGTTTTAACTCAAAAGTTTTTCTTAATAAAAAAGTCAATACTTGATTCTGTGGGAATAGAGTCAATTAAGAAAAATCCAGAGAACTCTCTGCAAGAAATACTTGAGGATATTGAAGAATCTCAAAAATGGTTTTTGTTTCCTGAGGATGAAAAATATTTAGAAGAACGAATAAAAAAATATAAAACGATAGTATTGTTACTAAATAAGTTTCAACTAAATATCCCTCAAAATCAATGGCCATTTAAAAAAGAATGTTTGGATATTAACCCGCCAATTAAGTTATATACTGAAAATATTAAGGGAAGTGGCTTCCTTAATTCCGATGCGGATATAGATGGGATCACACGAAAAGTCCCTCTTTTTGTGAAATATCAAAATAGTATATTGCCGCATCTGTCCCTAAGCGCATTAATCGATTTGCTTAAAATTAAAGAAATCAATCTATCTAATTCTAAAGTAATTTTAAAAAACGCGCATTTAAAAAATAAAATTAAGGATATTGTCATTCCTGTAGACGAAAACAGCAATATTCTTATTAATTGGACAGGTAAATGGGGGAAGGCATTTGACCATATTTCTTATGCGTATATTTTACGACTTCAGGAAATCAGAGAAGAATTAGATTTGGATTTAAATTTTGGAAATATTCAAGATCCGAATGCGAGCATTATGGATTATCTCAAAAAAAGTGAAGCAGAATTAGTCAAGAATGCTCGAGATCTTGTTAAAGGAAAGATCTGCATTGTTGGCCTTACAGCAACAGGCACTCATGATTTAAGGGCTGTTCCCATCCAGACGAAATATCCTATGGTAGGAGTGCATTCTAATCTTATAGAAACAATTTTTAGTGAGAGTTTTATCGTCAAGGAAGAAGGATTCATTCGTATTTTTATCTTTCTTTTTACTGCTTGCGTAATTGCTTTGGGAGCAATAACAAAACTATGGAAAAGTTTTTTGCTGTGGATCGGTTATTTTTTGCTATATTCCTTTATAGCTTTTTTCCTTTTTGTGAAATTTGGAATTTGGATTGATTTAGTTGGACCATTTGGAATTGTATTTTTAGGATCATCTGCGATCACCAGCTTACGTTTTTTTACTGAAGAAAAAGAAAAACTTTGGATCAAAAAAGCCTTTAGCCATTATTTATCGAATGAAGTTATTTCTGAAATGATTAATGATCCTTCTATCCTCAAACTAGGAGGAGAAAAACGAAATATCACTGTTTTCTTCTCAGACATCAGAGGTTTTACGTCTTTTTCGGAAGGACAGCAACCTGAACAAGTTGTTGCGATGTTAAATGAGATCTTAACAAAACAAGTAAAGATCGTTTTTAAACATAATGGAACTTTAGATAAATTTGTTGGAGATGAACTAATGGCTTTTTGGGGAGCTCCCAGCAATAAAAATTTAAATGACCACGGCCTTTTGGCCGTAAAAACCGCTATCGATATTCAAGCGGGGATGAAAGAACTTCAAACAAAATGGGCAGAAGAAAATAAAAGTATTTTGCATATTGGAATTGGAATAAATACAGGTGACATGGTTGTCGGAAATATGGGCTCCGCAGAACGAATGGATTATACCGTCATTGGAGATAACGTAAATTTAGGAGCTAGGCTTTGTTCGGTTGCAGATAAAAGCGAAATCATTATTAGTGAATCTACATATGAGAAGGCAAAAGAAGAGATTCAAGTTGAAAAACTTCCTCCTGTTAAGGTAAAAGGTAAGGCTAAAGAGATTCCTATTTATCGGGTCATTGGTTTAAAGCAGGAATAATATCCATGCAGATAATAAAGCAATAGACCACGAAAGCAAAAATTCAGTTAAAGATGCAAAATCAGGTTGAAGGTTTCGTTTATT
>JAOZRJ010000181.1:3493-3955 GCA_029931885.1 Candidatus Omnitrophota bacterium
ATACAATTTTTGCCAGTTCAATCATTCCAGAACATTTCTCGACAGAATTATATTTTGCTCTATCAAAAAAGGTGTCATGGAAACATCGAATAAGATAATATCCATTGTATGTAGCAATGATAATCACAGTACAATAAAGAACAAAAAAATCGTTTAAATAAAACTGCGTAAAAAAGTTAGAAGGAATAGCGGGTTTAGGGAGGTTCGCTAAACTTGTAAAGAACATAAGAGAGATTATTCCCGCATGAAATAATTGGTCAAGGATATAAGACCAAAAACAGTATTTAGGAGAACTATATTTAAGTTTAATAGTATCTTGAACAAGATGTGTTACGAAAATAAAGAACAGGAAAAACCATACAGATGGAATATCAAAATAAGGCCAGCATAATAGAACGCAACTAAAAAAAACAATCAAAGCATGTACGGCGACACCCATAACTCCTTTTTGTTTTAGCTGGT
>JAOZRJ010000182.1:0-1012 GCA_029931885.1 Candidatus Omnitrophota bacterium
CTTGAAGATAAAGGAATACAAGTAGACTGGAACAACACCTTCTGGGCCTTACTGGCCGAGAAGCATGGAGTTTCAATGGGCGAACAAAACGAATAGAATCACGACCGGCCGGCGGTTCCAATCCCCACCCGACTGGTCATTATGTCATGGCATAATGAATTTTTAAGGAAAGAAAATGAAATTTTTAACGAAAGAAAATGAAATAGAATGGTTCGAAAACCAGCGCGGAACTTATAGCGGCCCTTTTCGCGAACCGGCTCGAAGACAATCACGAAGAGACATAGAGAACTATGAAAAAATTGCAATTTATCAGTTAATCGCTGAGACTTCCAAGGCCTGGACTGTCCAACTGTCTCAATTTGATGATAAATGTAAAACATATCCTCAATCACAGTCTCATCTATCATTGTCTATGACTGGTGGAAACAATTTTATCTATGTAAGTAAATGGCTGCTGAACTGGCGAAAAGAGAATGGAGAGTCCGCTCCCGGTCCTGGTAGTTTAAGAGAACAGCAACGAGAACAAGTACGTCAGCAAACTGGAAACACAATCACTAGAATGAGACAACCAAGAGTGCCGATAGAATTTTAAAATCAATTTTAATTTTAACTAATGAAACACTATGCCAACTATCACCGTGATCGAAGATCACGTCCTCTTTGAGAGAGACGGTTACCAACTAGTAATGAAGACGATAGGCGATAACGATTGTTTTGAACTTCAATATCGATTTTCGGATAATCATTTGATTGATTACACACTGGATCGATTATTTACGGAAATGTCAATTGACGATCTGGAAATTTTCGCTGCACGATTGGTAGAATTCTTTCAAGCAGATTAAAATCGTTTAGTAAAAATGACAACGATCAGGCCAGCCACAATTCCCTAGCGTCACCTCCCCGCCTTTTTTCCTTGACAAAGCTGGCCAGACCTGTATAATGGTTCTTATAAACAGTGAGAAAACCACTAGGAAATCTGTCAGAAGCAATTCCGCTGATAAAGAAATGT
>JAOZRJ010000182.1:1022-3948 GCA_029931885.1 Candidatus Omnitrophota bacterium
GGTGGATTGGAGTCGGATCTTTTGTATAATCTTTCCAAAGGAAAATAATGGACACTTTAATAATGAACACTATCAGATTGGTAGGATTGAATCGTCGTGGAGTGAATCGTATCAACGAACATGGCAACACCTTTATATTTAAACATGCTGGATTCTTTGAAGGACGGCCGGCTATCCTTGTGGAATCACTTAACGGTCCGTGGTCGGGCTGGTTTACTGAAAACGAAGTTGAAATTTTATCAGAATAAATATGAAAACATTACAAGTATTTGAAGACAATTGTTTAGATTATGATGTTATGGAAGAAATGATAGTACAATTCATGGGTGGTCGAGGACCAGCAAATGATTCATATGAATCATTTTATCCACTCCCCAACAAATACGATAGTGAAAAAGCGGCCGATTTAAGACGTCGAGTAACTAAAATCCTGTTAGATGATGGAATGGTTATTGATCACAGTAACGAAAATTTTTATGTCCTGATCAATTACAGCTGGTAACAGAACGATTTTTATCCAATTTCTTCGTCGGCCCCTATTCAATGGGGCCTCAACAAACAATTAAAATCAATTTTTATTATGACCGGAAAAGAGCTGCAAGAATTTTTAAGACGATCTTATTCACGAATGGATTATCCCAATTTATGCGCATTTTATGATAACGATAGATTGCCACATTATTTTACCGACGTTTTCCTTGAAGAAAAATGGAAAAAGTTTAACAGCAATTTTTTGGCCTGGTTTTGTGAATTGCCCGAAAATGACGCTGATCGCTTTATTCAATTCGTTCGTAATCTATATTGATCCGAATCGGAATTTCCGTTTTCAATCCGCTTTATTCCGATTCCATTCAAAATGGTTTCGGACTCCTACCCTTACCCCTAGTAGTGCCCGATTTTCCTTGACATGGTCGGCCAGGCCTGTATAATGGTTATTATAGACAATGAGAAATAAGTCTCAAAGTCAAACAGGATCTCAATCGGGTTGAGAATATGGATCAAGTCAAGTCAGAAATTCGTTATTGTGAAGACATCGGAATGTGGTCTTCAGATCGTGAAATCAAATCATCCTGTAAATGGAGAACTTCATTCTGTAAGTTTTGTTATAATCAAAAGACTTTGAAGCGATTCCCCAAGGCTATGGCAACTAAGGATGAAAGGAATGAAGCCTACTGGGCGATCCTTGATGGCGAACGCCTTCGCAAAGATCTGAAATCCAAAAAGAAAGGATCTTCAAATCGTTTCCGTTTCCAAACTAGAGGCGAAACCTTTGCCACTGTTGCAGATTTCTGGAAAGTACTTGAAATTGTTACTTCAAATCCTAAAATCGACTTCTGGATTCCTACCAGAGCTTGGCGCAACGATGAACTGCGTTTCAAACTTGAAGCTTTCATGATGAAAATGCCAAATGTTTTTCTCCTGGCAAGCACTGATCCCACTAACTCTGCAGAAGAGTGGAAGTCCCTGAAGACTAGTGGATGGAGCGTTATGTTTTACGGCGATAACGACATGATCCAAACCCCCGCAGGCGATAGACTGCACTCATGTTCAAAGACTTTCTTTGACGAAAACGGCGCATGTGCCACTTGTAAAGATGGATGTTTTTCAAAAAATCAAGTAGTTGTTCACTTGAAAAAACACTAGGAATCGGGACTGTTAGTCCCTTCCTGAAGTCCCTGGCCGTTGGGGCCAGGGCGACTAGTTAAAATCAATTTTTATCGGAGCAAAATATGTCAAAAGCATCTACACAATTAATTAAAATTCAAAATCTTCCCGAATCCTTTGAAGAGTGTAACGGACAATGGGCTGTAATCGTTGGATATCCCGTCGAGAAAGGTGGCCAGTATTTCGTCGAATTACTCGACGGAAAAGTGATCTGTGTTTACGACAATCAAATGAAAATAGCGGTCTAGATGAAAATTCTTTATAAAGAATCTATTGGGAAAAACTGGTCCGCTTGTGGAAATGGATTTATGGAACAGAACAAAACGTTGTATATCAATTTTTTAAAACGGACATTTACTTTGTCGTACATCTGGGCGATTGATCCATTCGGTAAGCGAGTAGTCACTCCGTTTGACACTCGAATGAATTTTACGGCCTTTATGTATCGAATCGGTTTCTTTAAAATCCATATCAGTAAAAAACAATGATACTTGAATCCTTGAAGCAATCGAAACACTTCCTTGAACGTAAGGCTCAAAGGGGTCTTACGGATACTGAGATTGAAGACATACTCAAAACGGGTCGCGCCAAGTTTTCGCACACAAGTCCTTTAGTGACGTTCAGAAAGCACTTCAATGGATTGACGTATTGTATTGTATTCAATCCATCCACCAACGTATTAGTGACTTGTTTCGCTAAATACCTTTACAAATAGTCTTAAATCGACCTCAATCAAAAACCATACGGATGATATCAATTGAAATTGAAATCGAATTCTCGTTGCGTATATCGACGTTTAAATATGAAAACTAACAATCCTTCAATTGACATTTTTGATTATACGGATGCGAATAGAAATTGGATCATTGAAAAATATTGGATCAAAATCTGGATATTAAAATCATGATAAATGATTCTGGATTATTGATTCGAATCGAAAATTAAAATTAAAATGAAAACGGAAAAAACGGAAATATCCAAAGTGAAACGGAAACTTGTTGAAATACTTCGGAAAGAAACGCTCAAACAAGATCAAAAATCCGCTGACTCACAAGTAAAAATTGCGCTTTCAGATCCGCTGCGACGGGCCAACTTACTTAGATCTATCACCTAGAGGTGCCGATTTTACTTGACAAACCTGGTCAGACCTGTAGAATGGTATTTAACAGAGTCGGAAACTACTAAGACATGAGGCCGACAGATCACGATCTGACTGACGTTCACTGGAAACACAGCGCTTTAGGTCTCATGTCATAATAGT
>JAOZRJ010000183.1 GCA_029931885.1 Candidatus Omnitrophota bacterium
AGATAATTTTTTAAGTTGAACAATGCCTATCGAGGCTTGAATATCTGTCATACGATAATTATATCCTGTCACTGTATAATCTTCAAAAATAACCTTTTTCGATTTATGTCGAACTAAATCAGAAATAGCCATCCCCTGATGCCTAAAAAGTTTAAAAAACTCATCATACTTTTTATTATTTGTTGTTAACATTCCACCTTCACCAGTAACCAATGCTTTCCTTGGATGAAAAGAAAAGCAAGCAATCTCTCCATGTGGTTGCCCAATTTTCTCAAAAGTTTTTCCATCGGCAAAGGATATTTCACTTCCCAAGGCATACGCTGCATCTTCAACAACAGGTACATGATATTGTTGCGCCACTGCTAAAATTTTCTTTAAATCGCAAGGCATTCCTAGCTGATGAACAGCTAAAATAGCAGCAATACGCCCAAAATTCTTCAACCCTTTTGAATTTTTATCCATCAAAACGGATAAAGGCGATTCTTCTCGAACAAGTTTATTAACATTCTTATAAAAAAGATTTCCTTCTCGCTCCTCGCACTCGTCTTTGAAAAACTGACTTAAAGAATCAGGAGACATGTTAAAGCCTCCATCTTCAACATCAATAAAAAACGGTTCTCCTCCGCAATATCGCGCACTATTTGCCGTAGCAATAAATGAATGGCTAGCAGTCACTACAATGTCTCCAGGCTTAACCCCTAACGCTAAAAGTGCGAGATGCAATCCCGCTGTGCAACTTGACACCGCACACGCAAATTGTGATCCAGTATAGCTCGCAAAAGATGACTCAAATTCTTTTACTTTTGGCCCTTGTGTAACCCATCCGGAAAGGATAGACTCGCGTACCGCCACAACTTCTTCTTCCCCTAAAAAAGGGCGTGTGATAGGAATTAACTTATTTTTTTCTTTTGATTGTCCAACCATTTTACCAAAAGCCCTAACCCTTCTTTTAATGTTACCTTTGTTTTAAAATTAATCTTTTTCGTTGCCTTAGAAACATCTGCTAACCGACGAAAAACCTCGATATTTCCTCGTTCCTTTGGAATAGGAACATATTTCGGCTTTAAATCTGACCCCATGACCTCAAGCAAGGAACAGCATAATTGCTCTAAAGATGTTTCAACTCCGCTTGCACAATTCATAACTTCGTTATGTATATCTGCTTTCAATGCCAAAACAGTCGCTCTGGCAACATCATCCACGTAAATAAAATCCATAATTTGTTTTCCATCTCCATAGATTAAGGGCTGCTCGCCTCTTTTGATAAGATCGTACCAGCGAATTAAAACTTCAGTATATTTTCCGTGTGTATCCATGCGCGGACCAAAAACATTAAAATACCTTAACGTATTAAATTTTAAACCATACGTTTGAAAAAAAGATTGAAACATAAGTTCATTTGCCACTTTAAAAGCACCATAAAGCGTATAACTATTATACGGATGATGACTCTCTTTGATCGGAAAAGAGTCCGCCTGCCCATAAACAGAAGCCGTGGATGCCAAAACAGCCTTTTTAACTTGATTGTCTACGCACGCCTCTAAAACGTTAAACGTTCCATCTGCATTTACCTCTAAGGCATGACGAGGTTCGGCCGCACATTGAATAATCTTTAAGGATGCCAAATGAAAACAAAAATCAACTCCCTGAAAAACTTTTTTTAATAATACACTATCGCGAATATCACCTTCAATAAGTTTTACTTTGTTTGTTTTTAATGCTTCTTCTATATTTTGCTTTGTTCCTCTAACAAGGTTATCAAAAACAATAATTTCTTTAACATCTTCTTTAATCAGTTGATCGACGACACAAGAACCAATGCATCCCGCGCCACCTGTAACAATAGCCCGTGAATCTTTTAAGTTAATCATATTTAAAAATACTCCTGATAAATTTCTCCAATCCGGCTTAAAAAATGTTTTAAAATTAAAACACCTCGCCCAGACGAAGAAATGGTGTTAAAAGAATTACTAAATCCATTTTGTGCCAATCCAATTGCAGCAGCATATAAAGCTGGACTGCTTAAACGACGCGACTTAATTCCTATTTTTCCGATTCTAGCATGCAGACCTGAATTCTTTTCTAAATACTCAATCAATCCAGGCAAGAGAGATCCTCCCCCGCTGACAATAATCCCTCCTGATAAACGATTTTCAGCATGAGAATCGCGCATGATATCACACATTTTAGAAAAAAGATTCGTTACAGATGAAAAAATAGTCTTACAAATATCATGTCGTTCAATCGGGGTATACCCGACATCACGCTTAACCAAAATTTCTCCTCTTGTAATCACATCTTCGCTATCGGGAACTATTGCATACGACTGCTTGATATCCTCAGCTAAATCAAAAGGTAGCTTCATTGAACGACTAATTTCGTCAGTCAAATTATTACCACCGCATGGAATAATACAAACCGATTTAATCATATCATCTTTGAAAACCAAAATATCCGTTGCATTCGTTCCAATATTCATAAATATACAACCATCTTTCCTTTCTTTCTGAGAAAGGCAGGCCTGTGCGGCACAAAGCGTTGAGAAAAAAATATTTGCAACTTCAAATCCGGCTTGATTCACGGCTTTATTAATATTGTGGATAAGATTATTCTTTGCAACAATCAAAAGAGCATCAGACTCTAATTTTCGTCCATGCAACCCCAAAGGATTAGTTGAAACATTAAATCCGTCTACAACATAACGGGTTGAAAAATTGTGACAAATCTGCTCATCTAAATCAATCCCTAAAAGAGAAACCTGTCGATTAATTTTTTTTATATCAAAAGCTGAAATAATTTTATTTCCCTTGTCCACTAAGGGAATCACTGCCTCAACAGCTTTACTTTTAACAAAATGACCGCCTATACCTACATTCAAATTCTTTACTTTAACTCTGGCCTTGCTTGCCAGCCCTGATAAAATAGAATGAATACAATCCGAAAGATCTTTTAAATCGCTTACGGAAGACTTGTCAAGCCCTCTCGTTTCTAGCTGTGAAATTCCTAACAGCTCTATTTCTTGATTCTTTTGTGAGCGCAAAATACATGCCTTAATTCTTTGCGACCCAATATCAAGCCCACAAAATATATTTTCTTTAATCATTCTTTTTTAATCACCGGTTCTTTAAAGCGCAAATCAATATATCTAATATTTTTTATATTCAGATTTGCGCGCCCAAAAAGTATATTTAATGTCTTTAATTTTTTTCGCACATCCTCTTGATCAATAATAACACGCAAACCATTCTTTAATATAAAATAAATTCGCGATAAGTTACTAACCACTATCTCCTTGATTTTATAATCTGAGCTCAACGGACTTCGGGCAAATTCATCTAAAATATTAAGCGCAGCACTAAGACTTTTATTCGGAATTCCCCTACCAACCAATATTTTTTCATTATTATAAGGAATACCCTTGATTATTGGCAAATTTTCACGTCCTGGTTTCTTGGAAATAACAAACCCACGCTTATCCACAATAGTAGATTTTCTGTTAATATGTGCCAAGGCAAAAGGTAATCGAACCTTGATGTCAAGAATAATTGTATTAGGAAATTTCTTCAAAACAGAGACCTTAGCTGCCTGAGGATACGCCCATTGCAATTGTTTTTGTAATTCTTTTAAATTTACTTTGAAAATATTCTTTCCCTTTAAGTATAAAAATTTTGTCTCATAATCAAAATCTCTTAAAGGAATTGTTGATACTACGTTCTTAACGGCAAAATATGAAGATTTCTCGATTATCCAAATAATTTTTCGGACACCGACAAACAAAACAAAAATCAATAATAACGCAGAAACAATATGCTTTAAAAAACTATGCTTCCAATTAAATGATTGAGTTTTCTTCTTTTTTCGTTTATTTCTTCGAGTCATAAGCTAATTTAATAAGAGTTAAACACAATTTAGTAAAATTTATCCCTGAAGCCAAAGCGGCTTTAGG
>JAOZRJ010000184.1 GCA_029931885.1 Candidatus Omnitrophota bacterium
CCTACTGAAGGAAGAGGACCGGAAAGCATTAAGATCCAACATCTTTTTAACCGTGTTTCCAATGAAGGAATCAAAGAAGTTATCATCGCAACTGATCCTGACAATGATGGAGAAATGACATCTTTGTATATTGTCGATAAACTAAAACAATGCAATGTCAAGGTCAGCCGTATAGGCCTGGGTATCCCTATGGGCAGCGCTGTTGAATTTGCAGACATGTCCACATTAAATATATCCCTCAATTCTCGCAGAATCATTACAGAGCATCTTATTTGAGAAAAGGATGTTTTGTCTTTTAGAGAATTAGCTTAAAAATAATTATTATACAAAATTTAATATTTATGATAGATTCTAGAGTGTGAACTTAAAACAATCTGATATTACATTTAAAATAACTTCTTACCAGAAATTGATTTCTTCCATCAAAGAAACTTTAATACATGGATTAGTTTCCGCTCAAAAAGAGTTGGAGCATCAGCGTTTAAAGACTTATTGGAAAATTGGCAAAGATATTTCTAGTGCAGTTGATTCGTCCCAAGGCGAAATTCTTTTAGGGGAGAAGCTCTATAGCCAAATTAGTAATCGATTAAAGTCAGATCTTAATTTGGACATATCTTCAGATACCATTTTAAGAGCCATTTATTTTAGTCGCGACCATTTTGAATTTCCTGAAAAAACAACATTAACTTTTACGCATTATATTGTCTTACACCGCATTAGCGATAAACGACTTCGTACAGCTTTAGAAAAGAAAGCGATTAAGAATAAAATGAGTTCTACGGAATTGAGGTCTGAAATCGCACTTATTAACGCAAAACCCGATGTTGTGAAGATTGATATCAGGAAGAAACTGAAAGAGCATAGAGGCGGATTGTATTTGTATACTTTAGATGTTCAATCAGATATTAAAGCAAAGAAAGAGTATTTTCTTGATTGCGGATTTAAGATCAGTTTGCCTATTCAAAATCCTACGATTAAGTTCGGATTTAATCCGAAGAACACGCATAATCATTTAGTGCAATCATTTAAACAAGGCTTGTTTTATCAACTGAAAGTTAGTAAAAAAGGTTTTGACAAAAGATATATGTATTTATCTAAAGTTTTGAAAGTGGTGGATGGTGATACCTTAGATGTTAGGATTGATGTGGGTTTTGGAATTCATTTGAATGAACGAATTCGTTTGAAATCGATTAATGCTCCCGAGATAAAAACGCAAGAAGGGAAGAAGGCGAAGGCTTTTCTTAAAGATTTTTTATTGCAATGTCCTTTGATTGTAATCCGCACAGAAAAAGAAGGAATGTACGGACGTTGGTTAGCCGATGTTTTTGCGCTTCCTAAATCAAAAGATCCTTATGCCATTACAGAAAAAGGGGAATTTCTCAATCAAGTTTTGCTTGATAAAGGTTTCGCTAAAGTTTATTGAAGCATTTAGTGATAATAAAAAAAGTTATAAAGATTTATCTTCTTAAAATAAAGTGTTTTTGTTGAATTAAGATTCTTAAAAAAATATTTAATTGTGGATTCAATTATCGATTGAATCAACGGAGATAAAAATGAAGAAAATATTATTGTATTTTGTCTTTTGTAATTTTTTGCTTTTTTTATTCATCTTTCCTGTCTCTGCAGCTTTTCAAAATTCCGATATTCGTCTTAACACAAATAATGATCAAAGCCTGTCATCTACACCTCAAATAAGCAGTGATGAGCAGGGGAATGTTTATACCGTATGGTTGGATGATCGTGATGATGGCGCAATAGATCAATACATTTATTTTAATCATTCGAGTGATAATGGAAAAACTTGGCTTCAATCGGATATTCCCTTAGGTCTTCTTGATTCAACTTATTCAAGCGATCTGCAAATTAGCTGCGATGATGATGGACACGTTTATGTGACTTGGATAGCTATTATTTCTAGCAATCATCGAGGAGCTGTTTTTGCTTCTTCAGAAAATTATGGTCAAACGTGGAGCAGTCAAGAAGTTGCTGTAGGAGAAACTAGTTGGCTTCTGGGTAATATCGATTTTGCAAATGATAAAGCAGGCAACGTTTGTCTTATCGCGAACAAAGGTGGATCTTTTCCAGATGGTATTTATGTTAATTGTTCAAACGATTATGGTCAAACTTGGATGATAGACTCTCTAACGATAAATTCCAATGGTTCTTTTTCTAGTAGTGATATTCAAAAACAAGCAACCATCAGTTGCGATGAGAAGGGTCATTTTTATGCAGCTTGGGCTGATAATCGTAATCGAGGATATGGAGGCGAAAATAGCATTTATTTTACTCGCTCTAATGATTTTGGCGAAACCTGGCAGCAGGATATGGAAATTGTTCCGACTGGTTTTGCTTTCAATTCTTCTTTCCCTTATATTGCAAATGATAATCATGGAAATGTTTATATCTCTTTTAAATTGTTTGATGGCCAAGGAAGTTTTACTTATGCTTGTTTCAATCATTCTTCTAATTATGGAGAAACATTTAACCGATTCGATTATGAAAAATTGGCTATTAATGGCGAATCTCCTAAAGTTGCAGTAGGTGAAAAAGGGAATGTTTTCTTTGCATGGCTTGATGCTCCTTCAATTTATCATAAGATAAGATTCATGCGGTCTGCTGATTATGGGGCTAATTGGGAGGAAAGTGTGCAAGTGAGTAATTCTCATGATTGTGAGGGAGATCATTACACCATGGCTGCGCAAGGAGAAAATATATATATTATTTGGGAAAATAAAGAACAATGGGAAGGGATTTATTTTAATTTTTCTAAAGATAATGGCGAGACTTGGCAAAATGAAGATATCCGCATTGATAAGAATTCAAATGATACAACTAAAACGGATAATCCGGTTTTTTCTATTGATAAGAGGGGAAATGTTTACGCTGCATGGAAAGATGGACGACAATTGCCAGGAGATATCTATTTTAATACGGATAATTTGATAATTGAAGGTTCAGTTTATCAGGATTTTGAAATTGACAATGGATCTGATAGTTATGGATGGGGCTTTAATTCTGCAAATGTTGAATTATCAAGCGAACAGATATATTCCGGAATACAATCTTGGAAAATTCAAGCTAATGATTTTTGGGGTGGAACAGGCATACAATCACAAACGCAAACATGGAATATGGATTTTAGAGCGAATGTGCATGATCGTTTAACTTTTTGGATATATGCAGTTCCTTCTGAGGGTACAGATAATAATGTCAGTGTTAAATTTTTTGATCATGAAAATTATAGTGACAATGGATTTGAGGTTTGGACCACGCAAACCGCTGTTTATTCTCAATGGACGCAGTTAAAAATATTGTTTAGCCAGCTGCCTGATGATTTTGATTTTGCGCATGTGGATAAAATTGAATTTGTTAATTATGGTACAGGAATATATTATTTGGATGATATTCAGATTGCGAACAGAGATAGAATTTATCAATCTTTTGAGCCTTCTTTAAGAAGTGGATCAATTGTTGATGATTTTGGATGGAAGTGGAATCCAAATGATGTGGTAGCTTTGTCTGGTGAAAATGAACCTGTTTATGAAGGCGAACATTCTTGGAAACTCGTTTCTACGGAACACTGGGGAGGAACAAGCATTACTTCACAGGAGAAACGCTATTTAGAAAATGAAGACGGCTCATCTGAACAAACATTTTGGCATGTTGATCTTAAATCTAATGTTAATGATAGATTATCTTTTTGGGTGTATTCACTTGCGGAAAATGGATTTGACAATACCATGGCAGTGCAATTGTTTGATTTTGATGATGCTGGCAATTCAGAAACAACTCCTGTTGTTGTGTGGACCAAAAAATTTGCAGACTATGGAAAGTGGAGTAAATTTTCAATTCTATACTCTGAAATAGAGACGGCTTTTGAACAACTTGAACTTGAGGGTAATCGTGTTTTTGATTTTGATAATATTAATAAAATACAAATTCAAA
>JAOZRJ010000013.1 GCA_029931885.1 Candidatus Omnitrophota bacterium
ACTTTTTTATTATGCGCCGAAGCATAACGAAGATAATACCACGAAGAATCAAAAAACGTCGCCATTGTATCTGTTTCTCTGCGAGCTGCCTTTTTACATTTAGGGCATCTTACATTAATAAATTTCTCACTCTTAGCTAACGGGCTTCCGCCTTCTCCTGTGATTTTTATATCCTCTGGCAACTCAACCGGCAAATCTTTTTCCGGCACGCTCACAACACCGCATGTATCACAATAAATTACAGGAATTGGCGTTCCCCAATAACGCTGACGCGAAATCAACCAATCACGCAATCGCCAATGAACAACGGATTTGCCAATCTTTTCTTTTTCCATCCAATCAGCAATTTTCCTTAACGATTCTTTATTTCCGACACCATTAAATTGCCCAGAATTCACTAAAATCCCTTCACCCTCGTAAGCTTCTTTTAGATCCTCTTCTTTAATATGAGGCCGTTTTGGATCTTGAATAACAATACGTTCAGAAAGGCCGTGTTCTTTTGCAAAAAGAAAATCGCGTTGATCGTGCGTTGGCACAGCCATAATCGCACCTGTTCCATATTCCATCAAAACATAATCGGCAATCCAAATAGGAATCTTTTCATTAGTTACAGGATTAATAGCATACTCTCCTGTAAAAATACCTTCCTTTTTCAAACCTCCCGCAACTCGATCAATCTTACTAATA
This sequence comes from Candidatus Omnitrophota bacterium, assembly GCA_029931885.1. The sequence goes on from JAOZRJ010000013.1 coordinate 688, forward strand.
CTGCTGATTTTCTCAATAAAGTCTAAAACCTTTTTTTCTTCGGAGGTTCCCTTAACTAATTTTTTAACTAATGGGTGTTCCGGTGCTAAAACAACATAAGTTGCGCCAAAAATCGTATCCTGACGGGTAGTAAAAACAGGTAGAGTTTCTTTTGTTTTCTCAACTTTAAAATAAATCTCAACACCATAGCTTTTGCCAATCCAATTTTCCTGCATGGCAATAACACGATCCGGCCAACTCTTCAAAGTTTTTAAATCTTCCAAGAGTTCATCTGAATATTCTGTAATCTTCAAATACCACTGATTAAGATCTTTCTGAGTAACCAATGTCTTGCAACGCCAGCAAGCTCCCTGGATAACTTCTTCGTTGGCTAATGTCGTTTCACAGCTTGGACACCAATTGACAGATGAGGACTTTTTATATGCAAGGCCCTTCTCCATCATTTTTAAAAAAATCCACTGATTCCACTTGTAATATTCTTTGTCGCAAGTAGAAAGTTCACGCGACCAATCATAAGAAAAACCCATTTTCTCAAAACCTTCATGCATTTCATCAATACAGCGATAGGTCCACTTGGAAGGATCTGTTTTGTGCTTTATAGCGGCATTTTCGGCAGGCTGGCCAAAGGCATCGTAGCCGATGGGATGAAGAACGTTAAAACCTTGCATCCTTTTAAAACGTGCGATCACATCTGCAATCGTATAATTACGAACATGACCCATATGAATCTTTCCGGAAGGATACGGAAACATCTCTAAAACATAATATTTCGGTTTTTTTAAGTCTTTTTTGACTTCAAAAGCCTTATTATCTTTCCAGATCTTCTGCCATTTGGATTCAATTTTCTTTATATTCTCAATGTCATAACTCATGAGTATATATTTTATACTAATATTAATATATTGGAAGATTTTTCTCAGAGTAAGAAAAAAATATCAATAACCTAAAGGCTGAATTCACATTTAATAAATAGTATTGTGTGTGCTAAATTTGTTTGTTATAATACGAAACTTACACTTATTTTTTATAAAAATATTATCTATTTTAGACAAAAAACTAAATATTAGGGGAGGTAGTTAATGGCAAAAGCAACGGGTCAATCAACTCATCATGTAACAGCGCGCGAAGATCGCATCCCGCTTTTTCAAAAATTCATCTACAGTCTGGGATCATTAGCCAATGACAGCCAAGCCGCTTTTATAGGGCCAATGATCATTATTCTAAATCTTGGGCTTGGCGTAAATCCCCTGCTGGTTGGTATTATCGGTTGTGTTCCTCGTATCTTTGATGCTCTCATAGACCCTGTTGTTGGCTACTGCTCAGATAATGCCCGCACAAAATATGGACGCCGCAGACCTTTTATATTTTTTGGAGCCATTACAGCTGGAATTTGTTATGCACTCATGTTCCAACTTCATAAAGGCCACAGCGAAATGTATTACATCTGGTATGTGTTAATCTTTCAAGTTTTGTTTTTCATTGGGTTTACATGCTATTCAATTCCATGGATAGCCTTAGGCTATGAAATGACACCTGATTATCATGAACGTACTCGATTACAAAGCGCCAGCAAAATTGCCGCTCAAATCCCCTGGCTTATTGCTCCCTGGTGCTGGATCATTATGTACAATAAAAACTGGTTCCCAAACCCTGAAACCGGAGGCGCAGATGTTGTTTATGGGGCACGCGTTCTCGCCATTATTATCGGAGCTATTATTATAGGCTTTGGCATCTTACCAGCTATTTTTAACAAAGAGCATTTCGCTAATCTCCCTAAGCCTAAAAAAAAGAACCCTTTAAAAAACTTATTTAAAGGTATTGGAACTACTTTTAAAAATAAACTGTTTGTTAAAATTTGCGCTATAACATTTCTAATTTTTAATGGATTTATGCTCAGCTCCACCTTTATTGCTTACGTTATTTTCTTTTATGTCTTTAAAAGCGCCCCTTCCCTTGATGCTGCTTATGGAAGCGGAGGAAAATTACTTGGCTTCTATGGAACGTTTAGCGCTATTTGCACCATTGGTGTCGTCGCCTTAATACCATGGCTCTCTAGAAAATTAGGAAAACGAAATACCTTTTTCGTCACTATTCCAATTTCGATAGTCGGTTATGCAATGAAATGGATAGGCTATAATCAAGGTCAACCCTATTTATTATTGATATGTGCGCCATTCATCGTTTTTGGCTTAGGATCGCTCTTTACACTGACACTATCTATGGTGGCTGACGTCTGCGATGAAGACGAACTTGAAACCGGCGAACGCAGAGAAGGCATGTTCAGCGCTGTTTATTGGTGGATGGTAAAGCTGGGATTAGCTCTCGCGTCGTTAATAGGCGGAGCTCTCCTTACTGGAACTGGCTTTAAACAAGAAGTAGGTCTTGGTCAACCGACTGAAACTTTATTCTGGATGAGAGTTTTTGACGTTGGCATTCCTATTGTAACCTCAATCATAGCTATTTTTATCATTAGAACTATCGATGATTCGGAAGAAAAGGCGAACAACGTCCGCAAACAGCTAGAAGAAAGACGGGGAAAAGCATAGGCAGAGATTGAGAAAAATATGACAAAACAATCTAATAATAAAAGTATAAATTCAAAACCAATTATTATTTTTCCATACCTAGGGTATGAAAATAATGAACAATGTGAATGGTATTTCTGGTGGACAGTTGATAGGTGTAAAGAAATTGATCCTAAGCCAATTGTTATGTTATCCAAAGATACGGTCATAAGGCAGGATGCCGCTTCTTTCCTGAAAGATGAAAGATACAAAACCCTTGAGGTTGTGCAAACCTGGTCTGTTGATACATGTCAGACATGGCTTGCTGGGTGGGGTCATGTGCTTGACAATTATCCCCAAGTCGAAAGAATTGTACAGATACCAGGTGACATTGATTATGTTGATGAAGATGTCGAATTCTATGATAATCTCAAAGACTTTATTGAAATAACAAGTTCAGACATCGCCATTGGCGACTTTAAGACAGGAGACAAATACGGTGCAAAAAGCCTGGTAGATACTTACGGAACGTCTTCTCTTCTGGCAAACTGGTTTCCTAATCTCTCGCAAAGCATAAGATCCCTGCCTCTTAATAGGCCAAGATCTGAGTTTCTTAATATTAAAACATCTGTTTTACGCGATTTTCTAATAAATAACAAAAACTTTGCTTATGAACAAACCCTAAACTTTCTCATAAAATGCTGGGATCATGATGAAGCAAAATGGAAATATGATATATCCATATCTCCTCTGGGAACCTTGTCTGATAATAAATCTTTCAGGGACTACAGAGGATGTATTGACCAGATAGAGAGAATTGAAAGGGTGCTTTCTTTATTGTGGCGAGAGATCAAAGAGCCAAAAAAGAAAGACAGTGTAGGTGATGAAGAATTTGAAGAACAATATACAGTGTTCAGTAATGAATATGACAACCTGCGCACCAAATCAAAGGGCATTATGGAAACTGCCAGAACTACTCTAAGAGCTCTCCTAGGCGTATAAAATAAAATTAAATTCTTATATTTGTATATATAAAGAGGCGGTGATAAATCACCGCCTCTTTATATTAATTAAATTTTATTCTTAAACAACAACTTCAGCTTCTTTTTTATGAATAACAACCTTTGGATCTGAAGTAGGACTCTTTTCTACAGTCATTGTATGATAATTTGTATCGGTCTTGTAGTAATCCATCCCTCTTTCGATATATTGCTCATCTATCTTTTTAGGATTAAAAAACTTCCTGCAGACATTTTTTGCTACTTCCAAATCAAAAGCCTTGCAGCAATAGACATCTATAGAAATATAATTCTTAGGCGTTAGCGTATGAATAACCACAGAGCTTTCAATCAATGGCGCCCAACCCGAAAGTCCGGCTTTATCAGGAAAACGCGTAGAGTCACTTCTAAAAATATTTGGAGGTGCTTGTTTTTCCATGCCTAAATCATTTACTATCTCATCCAAAAACTGATAACAAAGAGAAAGATCATCACAAACGCCTTCCTTGCAATCATATAAATCTAAAAGAAGTTGATATCCAAAAACTTGATTTGCCATTTGCTCTGCCTAAATATCCTTTCGTTGAAACTATATTAAGCATTGTTTTTCTTTTATTATTTATACTATAAATACGTAAAGAAAAGCAAGAAAAACTATTTTTTGTTTCTCTTTTCTTCCTTAATAACAATATCTATAACAATATCTATAAACCAAAAACCATCAACAAGAAAAAAGATAAAAGGACAAGAAAAACAACAAAAAACCAAACAACTTTATGATTCGCATATCGAACACGGCCTAAAAATCCTTTATTGGCCCTCTCAAGGCTTTGACCGCAATTATGACATAAAAGCGCGTCTTCATCATAAACTGCCATACCACAATGGGGACAAACATAATCAGCCATTTTCCTTCCTTTCTTGCTTAATAAAATGCTTTTTTCGCAACAAAAAAACAAAAACAATAGAAATAACCAAATATACAAAACTTAAAACAAAAATAAGCTCATTTTCAGATAAATAACGAATAAGAACTGTTGGATCTTTTACGATCGCAACACCGACTCCTGATAAAATAAACTGAATCCAAAAAATGCGCACTGGAGATGCAAAAACAACAAGAATAAAATATCTCCAAAAAGAAATCTTTGTTAATCCAGCGGCCAGATCAAGAAAACGAAAAGGTACTAAGGGAAATGCACGCAGCACAAACAATCCCCAAAATCCTGCTTTCCCAATCTTCTCGTTAAGCGACCTTGCTTTTCCCTTTAAAATACCTTGTACAAAATCTTTCCCAAAAGTTCTACTAAAATAAAACAAAACAGCCGCATTAATCATCTCTGCAATCCAAATTAAAAATGTACTTATATATGCCCCGAAAAGGATTGCAGCAACAATTTTTAAGATATCTTTTGCAAGCCAAGCAAAAAACGTGACTATAACGTATAAAAAAACAAAAATAAGACCTGAAACAAAAACTGGAAATTGAAGAAGAAAATTTTCATATTGAGCATCGCTAAAATTAACAATTTTACCAATTTGCCAACTCAAAAAGAAAAAAAGAATAAAAAGAAAAAATTTTAATTTATTTTTTAGCAAGGTTCTGCTTTTTTAAATAAACCATTAGAATAAATATCGCTGCAGGAGTAACACCTGAAATACGATTGGCTTGACCCAACGTAACAGGAGTAAACCTTTTTAGTTTTTGCTGTATTTCAATAGATAAGCTAGGAACATAAGAATAATCCAAATCCAACGGAATCTTGATATTTTCTAAATATTTAAATCGCTCAACATCTTTTAGCTGCCTATGGATAAATCCCTCATACTTTATTTCATATTCAACCTGATTAATAATTTCTCTTGGAAATCTTTTCAATTCTCCATCGAAATCAGAAATCATATCGTAAGAAATCTCTGGTCTCTTTAAAATATCACTTAAAAATGTTACATTCCTCAAAGGCGAACTGTTACTTTTTCTTAAAACATCGTCTAATTTTGTTCCAGGAGCGATACGCGTTTTCCTCAAATGTTGAATCTCTTTATCAATTAAAGAATATTTCTCCTTTATTCTATTATATGTTATATCCGGCATAAGCCCAAAACGATTAGCATATTCACACATACGCTTATCCGCATTATCTTCTCGAACAATCAAGCGATGCTCAACGCGAGACGTAAACATACGATAAGGCTCCTGGGTTCCCTTTGTAACTAAGTCATCAATTAAAACACCAATATATGATTCATCTCTGCGTAAAATAAAAGGTTCTTCACCTTTAACCTTTAGTGCAGCATTAATCCCTGCAATAAGACCTTGTGCGGCTGCCTCCTCGTATCCAGTTGTCCCGTTAACCTGACCAGCACAAAAAAATCCACTAATCTGTTTTGTTTCAAGCGATGGTCTTAAATCTGTAGAAAGAATAACCGCATGCTCAATCGAATATCCAAACTTAATAATCTGCGCATTCTCTAATCCCTTAATAGAATGGACCATTTTCTCCTGAACATCTTCAGGTAATCCAGTAGAAATACCATTAGGATAATAAATATCTGTATCTATTCCATCCGGTTCAAGAAAAACATGATGTTGTTTCTTATTTGCAAATTTTACAAGCTTATCTTCAATAGAAGGACAATATCGTACACCTGTAGATTTGATCTTCCCCGAATACATTGGAGATAAATGCATATTGTCCCGTATAATTTTATGAGTAATATCATTTGTGGTTGTAATATAACATGGCAACAATGCTTGGGTCTCTGGTATTCTTTTTGTTGAGAAAGAAAATGGAACAGGATATTCATCAGAATCCTGACGTATTAATCCTGAAAAGTTAATTGTTTTCCCGTTTAATCTAGGAGGTGTTCCTGTCTTAAAACTTAAAAGTTTAAAACCTAAATCTCTTAAATTTTGCGCTAATGTATTTGACGCTGTTTCATCAGCCCGTCCTGCTAAAAAAGTTTTCTTCCCGATATGAATTCTTCCATCTAAAAAAGTTCCTGGTGTCAAAATAACAGTTTTTGACAATATTCTTTCTCCAGATTCCAAACGAACACCTTGCGTGACATTCTTTTCTACCAATATCTCTTCAACTTTTCCTTCACAAAATTCTAAATTTTCTTGTCGACCGATGACCTCCTGCATATAAAGACGATATTCTTTACGATCTGATTGACATCGCGACGACCGAACTGCCTGCCCTTTTGAAGCATTAAGCTGTCGAAACTGAATCGCTGTCTTGTCTGCAGCTTTACCCATTTCTCCGCCAAGAACATCAATTTCTTTAACAAGCTGTCCCTTGCCTACACCTCCGATAGCAGGGTTGCAACTCATTTCGCCAATGGTTGAAAACGACATATTTACCATAAGTGTTTTAAAACCCATACGGCTAGGTGCTAATGCAGCTTCTATACTGGCATGTCCTCCGCCTATAACAATACAATCATAAGTTTGCATTAATTTAAGTCCTTATTAAAAAGGTTATTTCTTTGTTTTTGATGTAATGTAAGTATTAATTAATGTGAAAATCGTCAAGACAATGACGACAATATTTAGATCTGTATATCGAAAACTTGTAAAAGTAATGACCAGAATTCCTATTACGGTCAAAATCCATAAAACATGCATCATAAATGCTACAAACCTATCCACTTTTCACTCTCCTTTTTGTGAAGAAAGTTTCACTTTTTATTGCCTATAAGAATACATTTTAAAAGAGTAATTGTCAATAACCACAAATAAATATGACGCAGTTAAGAATTGAGACTTTTTATGTACGAGGAGAGGTGCAGGATTCCCGAACAACAAGCTCAGGCGTGAGTAAAAGCTTAACAGGCGAATGTCTACGCCCTAAAACAATGGCATTCAAATGACGAACAGCATCCTCTGCCATCTTAAATAAAGGTTGACGTATAGTTGTAAGCCCAACGGAGCTATATAAACCAATGGGATTATCATCAAAACCGACAACAGAAAGATCTTCCGGAATTTTTAATCCTTTTTCAATAGCTACATTAATAACTTCTAATGCCATATCATCACTTCCACAAAAAATAGCTGTTGGGCGATCTTTTTCTTTAAATGCTAAGAATTGATCAAAGGCCAAACGTGCACAACGTCTTGAATAATCACCTTCATAAATATATTCTTCTTTAATGACAATATTTTTTTCATTCAAAATATTTTTATAACCATCAAGGCGATGCATTCCGCTTTGTGTCTGAAGGCTTCCAGTAACAATTGCAATCTTTTTATGTCCCAACCCTATCAAATAATCTACTGCCATTTCTGCTCCCTTGACGTTATCTACGGCAATATAATTTATTTTTAAATCTTCTACGCTATTATTAATTACCATACAAGGAATGCCTTCTTCCAAGGTTGCCTCTATTTGTTTCCGATTCTCTATAATATCTGCAAATATAACACCACCGACATTATTTGTATTTAAAGGATTACAGCCATTCGTGATATGAAAAATTAAATCTAAGCGCAAAGTTTCTCACGAATGACCTATACCGCGAATAATTTCAATAGCATAAAAAGAATGAAAAATGCCAGGATATCCTGGCATAACAAGCCCAACGGCATTATTTAAGCCCTTAGCTAATCGCTGTGCGCTAACATTAGGTTTAAATTTAAGATGAGCAATTGCTTCTTCAACTTTTGCTCGGTTTGATTTTGAAACGGTGGGGACATTGTTGATAACACGCGACACAGTTGTAATAGATACACCTGCTCGCTTCGCAACATCTTCAATACTATTTTTTTTCTTACTCACTATAAAATTTCTTTTATTTAACAGAGTCTCCCGCTTTTAGCGGCATACCTTGCTGAATAATATCAGCTGCAGAAATATCTTTTCTCACCTGAATAATCTCTAAATCACCAATGTATTGCCCATCTCGGTAAACACTAAACTTGTCACCAACGCCAGCTCCCGCACTATTACCTAAATTAATAATAGCAAAATTATTTTCTTCATTAACGCTAATAATTTCTCCGGCAGTAGTAACGACAGGAACCTCAAAAGAATCTTCAATTCTTGGCGTAGAAGCATTCACAACAATTGGAGGCAACATAATTTCTTGTTTGCCTTGAATGCCTTTTTGCAGCTTTCTATCGATATCGTTTTTAATATTAATAACTTCATCAATGCGATCTTGAACAATCATTTCTGTTTCTTTAAGCCTTCGGTCAACCTTGCTTTTCTCACTTTGCATTCTTGAAATGCTTTTTTCTAAAACTATTTTAATCCCGTTAAGCTGCTTAACATGTGCACGTAATTCTAAATTTTCTTCTTTAATTTTATCTAGCCGTTTACTGATATATTTTTTATCATTTTTCTCTCGAACAAGCTCAATAGATAGATTGTCAGCTAAATCTTCACCATATTTTATTTTTCGTTCAATCTCTTCTTTTTCGTTGTTTAAATAACTTACCTCTAAAACCAAATCAGCATTTTTCTTCTTTAGCTCTTCTATTTTTAACACGCTTTTATTTAATTCTTCTTCAAGCTTTACAACTTGCATCATTATCTCAGTCTTTTGCTTAAGAATGCCTGCCCAATGATCTTCTTGCGCCCCTTCTCCATCAACAACAACTTCAGCAACTTTTGTAACAACAGCAGGTTCTCGCCGTTTCTCTGCAATCTTCTTCTGGGCCTCCTGCAATTTTGTAATGGTATCATCACGTTCTTTTTTAACTTCTTGATATCGGCTCTTCCATTCATCTTTTTCTTGCATAATCTCTTCGATATTATTTTTTATATCTTGCATGCGCCCACTTATGTCATCAAGATCATCTTGCACACGTTTTTTATCAGCTAAAACATCTTGGGCTCTCTTTTTCAAGCCTTCATTTTCTCCAAGCAATGCTTTGTATCTTTCTTCATGTTCTGAAATTTTCTTCTTGCCTTGAGAAATTTGATCCTTAAACTTTAAATTCACTTTCTCGAGACTTGCCTTCTGACTAAATGTTGATAATGCCACAACAGCGCTTACAACTAAAAGTAAGCCCAAAATAAAGATAACTTGTTTAGCTGCTTTTGACATATTTCTCCTCTTTTGTTTTTATATGGTGTATGTTAAATAATAAATATTTATGATATATAATTTAATATATCAAACTATTAAATATAACACAAGAAAAAGAATGTTTTTTTAATAAAAGAAATAAAAGAAAAAGGGGAGCAATAAAATTGCACCCCTTTTAAGCAAAAAATATTTTATTATTTTATTCGTATCGAATGTCGTCTAGATAAAATGTACAGCTTTCTGGATTAACATCAACATTTGTTGACCATGAAAATCCTCCGCTAACATAGGAAAGATCTTTACCCCGTAAATCAATTGTATACTGCTTCCACTCCGGAGTTAAAATAACAGGTCCGATAAAAGCCGTATCGGTATCAGGATAATCTCCCGTAATGCCACCCATTTTGAACTCCTCAATTCTTTCTCCGCCTTTTTCACCTTTTGCCCAAAATGTTAATTTTGTTGCACCGTCAAGATTATATCCACCTTTTCGATTGCCCCAATTGTTTGCTGGATTATGCCAGTAAACTCCTACCCATCGTGCGCCTTGTCTTGAACACTCAATGTCATAAATAATTTTAATGCAAGTTGAATCAGAATGGCAATTCTCTTTCCAGCGAGTTATAAATTCTAAACATAAACCATCAGGCATAAAACCGGAAGGAATAAAATGGTTATCACGAGAACCAATATTTGTATATATAGGAAAGGCCTGAAACGAACTTTTGACTTGATCCTGAGATCTTTGTGCTTCTGTTTTCTCTCCTGCCTGACCACATCCAACTAACAAAATACAAGCAAAAAGAACAAACCCTTGACTTACTTTCTTCATACCTCCCCTTTCCCTGTAACTTTCTGCAAGCTACTACTAATTTGCGCCATGGAGATTTCTTATTTTTCTACTTTCTTAGATTACATCTCTTCCATTTCAAGCAATCGTTGCCGAGCAGCTTCAGCAGGCTTCCAAAACCATCCCTGAGTGTCCCAACATTGTGCGAAAAAATACTCATCAACTAATTTTTTAAATGTGGCCTTAGCTTCTTCATTCATGCCAGCTTTTTTGTAAGCATCACCCTGAATGAACAAACATGTTCCGACGTCATTTAAAGCCCAATAAGAAAAAATTTCTTCATTTGTTTCCCATGGGAATTCTGTTAAAGATGCTTCCATTTCTTTCGCTTTGTCCCCATACAAATCAATACATTTATTTGTATAAAGCAAAACAGATTCTAAATCATCTTTTGCATAAGCTTCCCATGCCTTTGTTGTTATTCCAGCAGAAGTTGAATCGCTAAAATCAACGTCTAATCCTTTTTCAATAGCATCCAATCTTTCTTTTGCTGCTTCTGATGGCTTCCAAAACCAACCACCGCCATCCCAGCATTGTCCGTAAGTATAATTTTCAATAAGATTTTTAAATGTTTCTTTAGCTTCATCTGTCATGTTTGCCTTGCGATACGCTTCCCCTTGAACAAAAAGACATGTTGCGACATCATTCAAGGCCCATTTCTTAAATATATCATCATTGGGTCCCTGAACATAATCTGTCAGCGATGCCTGCATCTTTTTAGCTTGTGCACCATAAAGCTCAATACATTTATTTGTGTAAGCTAAAACAGCCTCAATATCACCTTTTGATAACGCATCCCAAGCCTTTGTTGCTAAAGTAACAGACCGATAATCACCATAATTATAGGCCCATGAGGCAATCGGATTTAAAAATCCGATACTCAGCACAAGCAAGGTAAGAATTAAAATTTTTTTCATATACTCCTCCTTTTTTCTTATATGTTAGATATTTATAGTAATATTGACGAATTTAAAAAAGTATAGCACATCTTTTGGCACTTTGCTGAAAAAACTTACTAATTCCAAACTTTTTTATAATAATCATAACTTTTACGTAAATGCCGTAAAAACGGACTATTTTTTCCATCTCCCTGGCCTGTAATGCCAAACCACTCCTCATACATATATCCATCAGGAAATGGTCCTAATGCACCAGCTGTTTTATCATGGTAAGCAGGCTCATAATTCTTCCACCACTCATCATTCCATTCAAAAACAACTCCTCCTATAGCATTGCCTACTCCATCTTTTGTGCCGAAAGAGTTAAACATAATATCTTCCCAAGCTCCTTTATGATAATCTGCCTGAGCTTGCTCAGCATCTTCACGGCTTAAGAAATTTGAATACGCAGGACATCCATATTCTGTAACAAAAGCAGCTTTTCCAGTTGCATCAAACACCTGATCCCATAAGGATCCAAATCCATAATTACCACGATACGCATTTACAGCAAAAGCGTCAACTGATGGACAACTTTCAGCAAAAATGTCTAAAAACAATGTATCTCCATTGCAAATTGCAACAGGATGATTTTTATCAATGCTTTTGATCATAAGGGCTACTTCTTCAATAAATTGATAATAAGCTTGTGGTTTTTTATCTGCATTACAACCTAAACCATAATTATTCTCATTACCTAAAAGCCACATTAGTATATACGGCTCATCCTTAAACTCTTCAACCATTTTACGTACGGATTCCATCATGGTTTTTTTATGCTCTGGATTTTCATAATCTGTTCCTTCAAACCAAGTAGCGCCAGAACCCAAGGCGTACTTTCCTAAAAAATCACCCATAATAACCATAATTCCATAATCATTATAAAGTTTTCTCAAGAGTTTTTTATCAGGATTATAAGGTTGCTTATAAACACGTATGGTGTTAGCACCCATTTCTTTAAGCAATTGAAAATCACCAACAACAGGTTCGTCCGAGTCTTGTTTATTGTTTAGATTCTTGTCAACCCAAGAGTCATATGGGCCGTCGGGAAGTCCATTTTTATTTATATCTTCAAGCATCCAATCCGCCAAAGTTCCTTTATCTGGACTCTGTCCGACTGTTGTTGCTTGATATGTCACTGCTTGAATCATAAAAGGTTTTTCATCAACTAAAACCTGCCAATGTCCGGATTCAGGGCACTGGACAAGACGAACTTTTTTACCGCCCAAAGATTTCTTAGGATTCTTGACAACGCGAACATATTTCCTTAAACCAAAACGCTCATTGAATGCATCTACTATTTTATCCCAAAAAGTTTTCTTCAATAATGTTCCAGGCCAAGTTAAAACAATATCATTAGCTATATCATTATCAAACCCATTAATAACCTGAATCTTAGCTCCATCATATTTTAATTCTAATTCAGGATACATTCTTACTAAATGACGTACTTTAGCAATAGCAGCCTGACCAGGATACCAGGGAGTGTTCCAATATGTCCGGCCAACAGAGCTCGGAAAATGAATTTGAATCGCGCGATAAGTTTTTAGCGCCTCATAAACCATATCAGCTTGCTCAAAAACTAATCCAAGATAAAATAATTTTACGCCCCAAGGCTCTGTTGCGGTTGCCCATTTATAAAAAGCTTTCTGCAAATCATCTGTATGAACAAAATCCCAATGGCTTGCGCCAAGCTCTCCATCTTTAGTCATTTGCCGATAGATAGGATCTTTAAGAACTCCACTTGTATTCGGATAAATTCCTTCTCCAACAGCTTTCATTAACGCTGCCGGATCATCCATAACATAACGATAATCTTTTGTTCCGACATCCTCAAAATGTCCAAATTTCTCATAGTCAATAATATCTTCTGTACCTTTAAAAGCAAGCGTAGGCATTGTTTTTGGACCACGATCTATTTCCACTGGATCGGACTTCTCCTCAATTTTTCCCTCTAGCTTATCAAGGCTGGCTTGACTTTTCTCAGTCACAGACCAATACCACCCTCGAGGATCCCATGATTGAGCAAAAGAATACTCATCAATCGCTTGTTTAAAAAGCTCTTTAGCCCTATCTACATCTCCTCTATTCATTAATGCTTCAGCGTGAATAAATAAACATGTTCCAACATTATTTAACGCACTATATTCTTCCTCTGTTCCCTTAAGAGGAAAAGTTGTAAGTGCTGTCTGTTGAAGTTTTGCTTCCTCACCATATTTATCAACGCATTCTGTTGTAAGACGCTTGACTTCTTCAAAATTATTGCTTGAAGAAGCCTCCCAAGCGTTACGTACATACTCTTGCGATGTTAAGCTTTGCGCAAAAACATTAGAAATGACTAGCAAAAAAAAGAAAACAAAAACTGTTTGTAAAATAATACTACTTTTTATAAGTATTTTTTTCATTCGGCAACTGCTCCTTCTGAAAGTCCTTTAATAATATGTTTTTCCATAAAAAGATAAACCAAAATAACCGGAGCTACAGTAATCGTTAATCCCGCCATCAATAAAGGATAATCGACACTATGCGATCCTTGAAAAACCATCAACCCTCGCTGTAACGGCATAAGCGATTTATCATTCAAAAGTAAAAGCGCTAAAATATATTCA
>JAOZRJ010000185.1 GCA_029931885.1 Candidatus Omnitrophota bacterium
TGAACTACAACAAGATCATAATTCCCCTTATCTTGCTCAATACTTTTAATTTTCTTTACATCGGGAAGAAAATCATACATCTTAGACATTGGTTCGGAATTAACAATACAAACATCTTTTTTTAACTTTTTTAAATAATGCATCATAGCAAGCTCGCTGCATAAGGCATCCAAGTCCGGATTGACATGTGAACTAATCAAAATACGCTTACTTTTTTGAATAGCTTTAAGAATTGTCTTTGTCTTCATTTTTTAACCTTTCTAAATCTTGCTCAAAACGAATATTAAATTCTAAAGAATTATCATAGAAGAAATTTAAGTCTGGAGTAAATTTCAGCCGTAATCTCTGCCCAATACGTTTACGGATAAATCCACGCGCGCCATTTAATCCATCCTGTGCACATCCAACCCCCTTTTCATCGCCTAAAACACTAAAAAAAACTTTTGCATGATGCAAGTCTCGACTAACCTCAACGCGACTAACAGAAACAAATTCTAATCGAGGATCTTCCATCTCTTTTTGAATAATAATAGAAACTTCTCTTTTAACCAATTGATTTACACGATCGATTCTCACTTATAAATTCTCCTTTAAAAGATCAAAATTCATTTGCTCAACAAAACGCATCTCATCTTCTTTATTTCTAATCTCTCCGTCAATTTTTCTAAACAATAAGTCATCCAAAATTTTTCCAATCACTTTTCCATCTGTTACACCTAATCGTAACAAATCTTCGCCCTTCGTAGAAATCTCAACAAATTGATAATTATACAAAAAACTCATAATACATTTTAGCGTTGAGTCTTCCGAGCACTTAGAAAGAAAGAAAACAAGCTCTTCTGTGCTTAATGGTTTTAATATTTTATATAAATGACCTGGCTTCATCTTTTCGTAAGACATCCTCTTTACGATATCGTATTCTGTCTTAGAAGATAGAACCTTTGCCTGATCCTTTCTGCTGAAATACAAATCATTTAAAATTTTCTGAACATTATCAATAGAAATATTGTCTACTAACGCCATAAAATAAATCACCCATTGGCTCAAGTCTGTTTTTTGCCTACAGTTCTTTTGGACCCATTTGATATTCTTTCGAATTGATTCAATTAGTAAAAAATTATTATTGTCTAAGGAAAGCTCGATGTCACCGACCACTAAACCTTTTAGCAATGACAATCGTTTCAAGCATTTAGCAGGATTTTTTTCACTAAAAAATTTCTTAAATTCATCGAAATACCTGCCCGGAGTAACATTTCTAGATGCCTTGTGCTTTATAGCATCACGGAGAGCTTTTCGCGTGCTCGACTCAAAGCGAAAATTAAATCTTTGTTCAAAACGAACAGCTCTTAAAATACGTGTTGGATCATCAATAAAACTTTTATTATGAAAAACACGAATAACTCTGGACTTAAGGTCTTTGAGGCATTTACTTTCATCAATCACCTTACCAAAATCTTTCTTGTTAATTACAATTGCCATGGCATTAATAGTAAAATCTCTCCTTAAAAGATCATCTTCAATAGATCCTCTGTGCACGGTTGGCAAAGCACCAGAACAAGGATACTCTTCTTTTCTTGCGGTTGTTAAATCAACGCGAATACCATCACGAAGATAAAGTGTCGTTGTCATAAAACGTGGGTGTGTTACAATCTCGGCATTAAGCTTTTTCGCAAGACCCTTCGCAAAAACAATAGCATCTTTTTCAAGAACAATATCAAGATCAAAATTATCCCGACCTAAAAATAAATCACGAACAAATCCACCCACCAAATAAACGGAAACATTTTCTGTATCTGCATAAGCCCCTATGGTCTTAATAAGTGCTGAAATATTATCAGGTAAATTCTTAAAATGTTTCTTCATGCCTTATGGCCTTGGATGAAATTGTTTATGTATCAATTTTAATCGCTCTCGATCGACGTGCGTATAAATCTGAGTTGTTGCAATATCAGAATGTCCTAACATCTCCTGAACAGATCTTAAATCGGCTCCGTGCTCTAAAAGATGCGTTGCGAAAGAATGGCGAAGTGTATGCGGTTTTATTTCTTTTTTTATCTTTGCCATTTTCGCATAACGTTTAATAATCTTCCAAATACTTTGACGGCTTATCTTTTTTCCCAATCGGCTCACAAACAAAAAAGAATTAAAATCTGCATTAGATGGTTTCCCTCTGGCCTTTTCTAAATATTTTTTTACTGAATCACGTGCCTTACGCCCAATCGGGATAATACGTTCTTTCTGTCCTTTTCCAATACACCGAACATAGCCAATCTCTGTATTAACATTTTCAATTTTTAAGCCGACCAACTCAGAAACACGCATACCGCTTGCGTACAAAATTTCTAAGATTGCATTATCGCGAACCTGTTGCCATTTACGACCATGAGAAACTTTGATCATCTCTTCAATCTCAGTAAGCGTTAATACATCCGGAATACGCTTCCACATTTTCGGAGTTTCTAAAAGATGAGTGGGATCTTCCTTTGAAAGACGCTCACGAGCTAGAAATCGATGAAACATACGAATTGCAGCTAAACTACGACAAATGGAACTAGCAGACAATCCTCTTGTTTTTTGTTTTTGCATATAATCCGTAATATCTTCTCGCTTGATACTATCAGGATCTTTAATTCCTTTTCGTAAAAAACTCTGAATATATTGCATAAGGTCGCGCTGGTATGCAGAAATTGTATTTTTTGCCAACCCTCGCTCAACAAATAAATGATTTAAAAATTCTTGAAGAAATTCTTTCATAAATTTTATTCTCGAATATCATCCTCAATTGAAGAAAATGAATACGCAGATGATACTTTTTTAGCTAATGACTTAACTTTTCGCTTTATATCTTGAAGACTATAACGCTGCAATGGTCTTTTAAAGTCATCTTGAATCTCATTAAAACTTTTAACCAGCACTTTTAAACCCTTAACTTTATTCTCAATAATGAGCTTTTCCATTCCCTCAAGCTGAACAATCATATTATTTAAAAAATAATTTAATCTTTTTAAAGAAGCCTGATCATCAAGACCGGCGATCAATTCTTTTTCCCAAACACGAAAAAGAGAATAATAATATCGATAATCCGCTTTTGGATCATAAACTTTCTCAGGGTATTCGATAGGATCTAAAATAGGCTCATATTCTAAGTTTTCTTTTCCGACCTTCTTTTTTCGAGTAAATTTCTTTCTTAAAGGCTCACAACCAGTCATTAAAGTTGTAAGGCAAAAAAGGCCTAAAAGAAAAAAGACAAACACTGTTCTTTGATTTCTTAATCTCCTATTCTTCATTCATCATCTCCTTAAGTTATTTAGATTCATTAATAGAGCAAAGGTCAATAAATTTATTTTCTGTTAAAATCTTAACGCCCAAATCTAATGCCTTTTTGTATTTTGACCCGGGATTATTTCCCACAACAACAAAATCTGTATTTTTACTCACGGACGAGACAACATCCCCTCCAAAATTCTTAACGGCTTTGGAGGCCTCGCTTCGGCTTAACGAACTAAGCTCTCCAGTAAATACAAATTTCTGTCCAGCTAGAGCATCATTTCTTTTGCTTTCCTTAGGCTGCGTCATGCTTAAGCCACATTCCTTAAATTTCTTAATCAAATCCTTGGCAGTTTTCTGGCTAAAAAAATTTTCTACCGATTTTGCCATAACTTCGCCAACTTCTGAAATACTTATTAAATCTTCCACACTTGCGCTCATAATATGCTCAATTGTTAAAAATTTTTGAGCCAATATATAAGATGCCTTTTCTCCTATATGTGCAATCCCTAAGGCATGCAAAAACCTTGAAAGCGGTTGCTGTTTGCTGTTTTTAATACTTTTAAATAAATTGTCAGCTTTTTTCTCTTTAAATAACTTAAGGGTTAACAAGTCTTTCTTTTGTAAGAAATAAATATCAGCAAAATCTTTAACCAAATTCTTC
>JAOZRJ010000186.1 GCA_029931885.1 Candidatus Omnitrophota bacterium
ATAAATCCTAATTTTCTCATGATTAGCTATCTTTTAGCCCAACTTTAAAAATAGGACTTGCATTACTTGTACTCATCGGAGCTTTAAGAGCGGCGAAGTCTACTGTCATTTCAACTTGCACGTCAATATCTTGCTTCTCACCGTATGTTGCATTGGTATCAGCACCAGTTGCATACTCATGAACTGCAAACGTTAATCCTGAACCCAATGGATCAGCGATAGTACGATATTTACCACCGTTTTGGAAAGTATCACCGAATCCTTGACGGTTCAATGTAGGTAGCCATTGCAGCATACCAACCGTACCAACTGGCATAATATAACCTTGCGAGCTATAATTTGCATCTGGTGTGATTTCCTGTGAGCCGAAACCATCTAAGCCAGCCATTTGCCACTGCAAGTTAGTGTCGTTTCCTTGCCCTTGTTGGATTAGAAACTCAGCTGATTGAGTAGCATACTCATCATGCAAGAAATTCTGAACACCGCCGTAATATTGTTGACGCATAAAACCGCGCAACCTCTGGAAGTATACATTTGCATCATCATTCCCAACATCAAACACGTAATTTGAAGCATCCCATGATCCACCAACTGGAGTCAATGAGTTAACTACCTGAGACTTGTTAGTATTCAACCAAGCGGTTAAATAAGTCTCAATTACTGAGTGAAGCTCGATTGTGTGTGATAAAATCTGCTTTGCAAGCATTTCACCCAATGTGAAAACGTGCTTATCAGCTTGTTTGAGTGAGTATTTCCAAGTTTGCCCACGTGTAACATAAGTTAACGCCGTTTCATCAGCATCGCCGTTTGAACCCGTGTGATCGTAAGCTCTTGTAGTTACGGCGCTTGAGGCCGATTTGTCAATAGTATAAACGTTTACCGTTGAACTATCTGAAGGCTTCTGATCCCAGAGCCTTTCACGTTCTGAAGCCGGAACTAAAAATTCCGTATTTTTCAGAAACATCATTAGTGCCGCGCTAGGCTTACGCTTATACTCCGGCATATTCATGAGGTCATTTAACTTGTATTGTGCTGCACCCCATACAGCATCAGCAAAATTAGCCATTTTCTTGATCGAATTGTTCGATCAATGCTGAACCTGCTTTACTTGTTGGATCAATTTTATTCTTTTCCATGTGACGGTAAACATCGTGCATTGTCTTAAATTCACTTTTACCGCCGCCGTTGTAATCATTGTCCTGGCCGCGTCCTTTTGATTTACCTAAAAAACTGTTATCAGTTGCGAAGTCATTTAAGAAGTCTTTAACTGGTATCGGCTTTTCTAGTTTATCCTTTAGTACCGCGTCACCACGTTTAACAACAATCGCACCATCGTCAGCCTGCTCGAAAGAGACCTCAGTTTGTGCAATAGTTAGAAAATGCTTAGGACTAATTGACAAGTTATCAGGCAATTCAGACATTAATCGAGAATTAATACTAAATTGATTTAATTGATTAGTCTTTGAACTTATCTCCTGATCTTTTGCCGCCATGTCAGTGTTATAAGTGCTTTGTAACGCTTCTAGTGAACCTTGAAGATCAGCGATCTTTTTGTTTGGTTCAATCTTCGCATCAGTAAGTACCTTTTGTCCGTGGGCTTCAATGATTTTATTAAGGTCTTTGCCTTCAATTTCTATTCCAAAATGCTCCTTCAAACGTTTGGCTTCCATTTCCAGACCTGCAACCTTACCATCATTGTAACCCGCTTTTTTCATTGACTCTTTAAGCGTACCAAGAGATTCATCATTCAGGAATGTCCCCTGATTAAATTCTACCGTAACCTCATCCTCCGAAGTCAACGCACTTTTCAGTGCATCTATTTTCACGCCTAAAGTATCTTCTAGTAACGTTTGTAATTCCTTTTGTATCATTGGTTTTGTTAATTGTTTATTTTTCTAGTGCTTTAATTTCAGCGATTATCTCCGCTTTCGTTCCTTCGACATTTACATCAAGTTCATTGTCGATTACGTGCTTAATCAAATCCTCTTTGTTTAAACGTGAGATATCGACTTTCTTAGCTTCTACTTCTTTTTTAATGTAGTAGATTTTTGACGTTGCAGCATCATTATTCATTTCGCGTGCATCCATCGCATTGATAGATACCTTGCCGCGTTCTGTTAGCTGCTTTTTGTCAAGGTTTAACTCTCCAGTCTTTTTGTTGACTTTTAAGAGTTCATACTCTAAATAAATTTCATCATTCATTTTCTAACGTGTTTTGATTAATACTTATTTGTAACTGTTTTATATACTCAGTAAATTTACTTTCAATAGCCGTAACATCCAATATCAACAAATCAGATTGAGATAATGAACGCCAAAACTCATTAAAGTAATATTTTCTAATCTTATCTTCTGGCCCAATAAGCGTTATCTTTTCAATCTCTTCATCTGACTTATGTACAAACGGCTCAACTTTTAGCGCCTTTTGCATAATAGCCAAACTCTCAATGTCATTTGCAAATTCACTTTGATAGAATTGCAATAGCATATAATCAAGCGTTTGTTTAGGGCTACCATTTTTGCGTGCTTCTTCGTATCGTTTCCAAACTGCATCGGCCGACTCGATTAAAAAGCGTCTACCATAATTAACTGAGCTGCCTTCGTATGAACCAGAGAAATAGAACTCACCTAATAAGTCAGTTAGTTTCTTCTCCATGTCCTCAAAAGCATCCGCATACTGATTAAGCCTATCATTTACGGCCTGACTATCAATAAAGCGACTGGTTGCGGTTTCATTGTCTTGGTTTTCCTCAGTAGTGCCCCATTCAGTGAAATACATGAGCGTGTATAACCAGTCAAGTTCTTCGCGTTGTTCACGCCATGATTCAAGGTCGGGTTGAACATAACCAGCTACGTCGGGCGCAAGTTTTGGATCGCCTTCTTTTGGTACTTTTAATGCAAGTACATCAGATACGTCTTTGCGAAGTATACGGCCAGTACCGTGACAACTTACACACGGCTCGTTAGCATAAACTCCCATGCCTTTACACACAGGGCATTCGTGTGTATACTCCCAATATCTAGGATATCCATGCAGAAACTCATATATATTCTTAATTGATGTTGTACGTAAATAATGGTCAGCTAATTCGATTGTGTTGTCAATTGGACTGTCATGGTATGTAAGCGAGAAGTTATAACTAGGTGAATTGATTATAACTGGTACGCTATCGAATACGTTTAGGTATGTTTCATCCTCAACAAAGATAACTGACTCATCACTCTTTACCCAAATAGTATAATCAAAAGCATCGTCAATAAATCGGTAAAATTCGCCGTCAATATCTTTGCCCTCAATATCAAATCGTTTCTCTGGTGCAAATAGAATCCATTCAACCGTACGACCATTTGATTCATAGTTTTGAATCTGATAGATTGACTTCATTTCCGGTTGTGCAATATCTTCATCCCAGGAAACCAACACAACGCCACTTGGATCAGAATAGTATTTATTTGCTTGAATGTTTTGAATCCATGCAGAAATAGTCATGCCTTTTGTAACATCGCTTAACTTTTCTTTGAACTCTTTTTCTCGCTTATCATTCGTTAACTTGTACACCTTTGAACCGCCGCGAGCTGAAAATACTTTATCGACTGGTCGAAGGATGTTTGTAAATACAAATTTATTTGAAGTTGCTGTCTTTTTCCTTAGTTCATGTTGCGGCCCTGATTCATGGTTATCAATCAGCTTTAAATAGTCAGCCGTACCGACACCATTGACATGAACGTTTAATCTTGTCGTGTAGGTTCTGGCGTTCTTAACCCAACTAGGTACACCAGCTTTAATGATGTTAATTATATCCGTCTGCTCAAGTACCGCCATTTTGATAAACTTTATTCAATTTATAAAATTACACAATTTAGTCGAAATAACAAAATTAGGGTTTTATGGGTTTTCATAAGA
>JAOZRJ010000187.1 GCA_029931885.1 Candidatus Omnitrophota bacterium
AAAATCGTTGGAAAATCCCCTCGACAATTCATCCCAAATCTACAAAAGATTAGAATTGTTATAAAAGGAACAACTAAAAGAACAGATGTTTGTGTGAAGTGTATTAAGGCAGGAAAAATCACAAAAGCCGCCTAATCTGACGGCTTTATATCCTTAAGCTCAAGCTGCACTACAGGCTTTTTATTCCAATCATCAATAGAAATTTTATAGGCAATATCAATAGTCTTTCCCTCTTTAACGAGAGATTGATAGCTTCCCATTCCAAATCCAACAGCTGAAAAAATATTTTTACCATCCGTTACCGAAAATTTAAGCGTTTCACGACTTAGAACAACGGGCGGACTTTTAACAATTACAGAGCGTGAGCAAAACAAAGGCTCTGGATTTGCTTCTCCATAAGGTTCTAATTTCTCTACAATTTTAACCAAATCCAGATTAATGCTGTCAAAAGGTACCTCGCAATCAATCGAAAGACTTGGGGTCAGCTTATCAACCGTAAGCTCTTTCTCGGCTATTTTGTTAATTTCATTTTTAAACGATTCAATATTCTCTTCTTTTATAGTAATACCAGCAGCGTACTTATGCCCGCCGTAATTTTCTAAAAGTGGTGCGCAATGAGCAATCGCATCAAACAGATGAAATCCTTCTATCGAACGCGCAGAACCAACAGCAACTCCATCTTCCAAAGAAAGAACAATAGTGGGGCGATAATACGTATCCATAATGCGGGCAGCAACAATTCCTACAATTCCCCTGTGCCATCCTTCCTGCCAAACAACAATCACTTTTTCTTCTTTAAAATTAATTTCTTGTTCGACTTTTTGAAAAGCCTGATCAATGATCTCCTTTTGCTTGCTTTGGCGTTTGCGATTATTGTCTTCCAAGATTTGTGCGATTCTGGTGGCCTCGGTCTCATCCTGACTTAACAATAGCCTCAAAGATTTTTCTGCCGAATCGATACGTCCCATTGCATTAATACGCGGCCCTAAAATAAAACCAACATGACGAGGACTCAGTTTCTTCTTCTTCATTCTTGCCACTTTCATCAAAGCCTGAAGCCCAAGATTTTTAGTTTTTTCAATTTTCGGCAATCCCTCTTTGACAAAAATTCGATTTTCTCCATACAGAGGAACAACATCAGCAATCGTTCCTAAGGCAACAAGATCTAAATCTTTTATATAATCTGTTCCTAAAAGACCCTGTGAGAGCTTAAAGGTCAAAGCAACTGCGGCAAGGCCTCCAAAAGGATATGGACAATCTTTTCGTTTTGGATCAATAACTGCAATGGCGTCCGGAAGCTTTTCCTCCAAAGGCTCATGGTGATCTACAACAATAACATCAATACCAGCATTTTTTATCGTCTCTACCTCTTCAACTGCGCTAATGCCGCAATCAACCGAAATGAGCAAGCTGACATTTTTTTCTTTAGCTTGGTTGACAATTTGATGATTTAATCCATATCCATCTGTTAGACGATGTGGAATATGATTAATAACTTCAATACCCATCTTTTTTAAGGCGTTCGTTAAAACAGCTGACGATGTTACACCATCAACATCGTAATCACCAAAAATTAAAACAATCTCTTTATTTTCTTTTGCTTTTCTAATACGATCAACAGCCTTTTTCATATCCTTCAATAAAAAAGGATCGTGCAAATCTTTAAAACCGTCAAAAAGAAAACTTTTAGCTTCTTGGGGAGTTTTAATACCACGATTAACAAGGAGTTGTGCAACGGTTGGGTGAATAGAAAGAGAATCGCTTAAATCAACTTGTAACTTTGGATTGGGAGTTTTTAAGAACCATTTCTTAGGCATCGCTACATCTTTTCCGGCACGCTTACGCCTAAAAGCATCAAACCATTGGCAAAAACGATTCGGGCGGCCTCAAGAAGGGCTAGACGCTCAGTTGATAATTTTTTATCACCACAGATAACTTTATGTTTATCATAAAACTTATGAAAACATCCTGCCAAGTCCATTAAATACGCAGTCATACCAAAAGGATCTAACTGCTTTAAACAAATCATTAATGCGTCATCAAGAGAAAGCATCTTTTTTATTAAATCCATTTCTTCTTCTTTGGACAAAAGTGAAAAATCTTTTTTAACAGCCTTTAACTTTTCTTCTTTAGCCCTAGAAAGAATACTTTTAATGCGCGCGTGAGCATACTGAATATAATAGACAGGATTCTCTGAAGACTGCTCTTTGGCTAATTCCAAATCAAACTCTAAATGAACCTTAATATGACGCATCAAAAAGAAAAATCGTGCCGCGTCTATTCCAACCTCATCAATAACTTCACGCAGGCTAATAAATTCACCTTTGCGAGTAGACATTGAAAGCGGTTTTCCTTTACGATACAAGGTTGCAAGCTGAACAATCAAGACATTCAAATCTTCTGGATCATGCCCAAGAGCTTGAACGGCTGCCTTTAGACGTGAAATATATCCATGATGATCCGGTCCTAAAATATCAATAATTTGATTAAATCCGCGATCAAATTTATTTTTGTGATACGAGATATCCGGCGCAAGATATGTATAATTTCCATCAGACTTTTTAACAACCCTATCTTTATCATCTCCTAATTCTGTAGACTTAAACCAAGTAGCACCTTCACTCTCATAAATATATCCTTTGTCTTTAATAACCTTAAGGGCTTTCTCGATATTTTCTTTAGTTGCAATTTTTGCTTGCGATGTCCAGATATCAAAATTTACTCCAAAATCTTTTAGATCTTCTTTGATCAAATCTAATAAATAATGGACTCCGAAGCTCTCAAAATCTTTATCTGTCTTCGTTGAAAGAGACACTACATCTTTGATTTTATTTTTTTTCAAAAATTCCGTAGCAATAACCTTAACGTAATCGCCTTGATAATGATCCTCTGGAAAATCAATTGCCTCTTTTAAAATTTCTTGAATGCGAAGCTTAATTGATTGGCCCAAAATCTTAATCTGATTCCCTTCATCATTAACATAATATTCCTTCTTCGCGTCAAATCCTAAAAACCTAAAAATATTACACAAAGCATCCCCGACCGCAGCCTGACGTGCGTGCGCAACGGTTAGAGGCCCGGTTGGATTTGCAGACACAAACTCAATCTGCACCTTCTTGCCTTTTCCGTCCTTTGAACGACCATAATCGTCCTTAAGGTTTAAAATTGTTTCCAAACCTTCCAAAAGCGCTTCTGAGCTTAGGAAAAAATTGATAAAACCAGGGGCTTTAACTTCAATTGTTTTTATTTTTGATTGTATTTGTGAGTCTTGAACTTTTTGCTCAATCAGCTTTAAAAAATCTTGAGCAATAACAATGGGGTTTTTCTTTAAAATTTTAGCGCAGCGAAGAGCGATATTGCAGGAAAATTCTCCGTGGGATTTTTCTTTAGGTTTTTCTATCTCAACTGTGGGGCAATCATCAAAATCTTGAAAAGTCTCCTTGAGTGACTCTGAAATAAGATTTTCTAATTGGGTTTTGAGATTTACCAACATGACTTAAGCCTTAGCATTACAACTCGATCTTTGTGCCACCCTGCCAAAGATGCTCTAAACCATAAAATTCCCGTGCTTCTTTTTCGAAAACATGAACAACAATGTCTCCTATGTCGAGAATAATCCATTTAGCATCACGATAGCCTTGAGGCCTTTGGATATGAATACCTTCCTCGGAAAGGCCTTCCCAAATACCATCGGCAATAGCTTTGACCTGGCGGTCAGAATTCCCTGAACAAATAAAGAAATAATCACAGAAATTTGCCATTTTTCGGATGTTGAGAGCAATTAAGTCCTCAGCTTTCTTACTTAAGGCAAGTTCTGTGATTAAACGAATAGTCTTTTTTGAAGTCCGTCGGGTTTGTGTAGTGATAGACGAAGTTTTTTTTACCAACTTTTACCCTAGCCA
>JAOZRJ010000188.1 GCA_029931885.1 Candidatus Omnitrophota bacterium
ATTATATCTGCGGAGAGGATGCCTCAGGAACCTCTATTGCCAATGAAGAGTTTTGGAGGGAAGATTTATTGGATTTTGTTCGATATAGTGATTATGGAATAGAAGGGTTTCTTCAGGAAGCTCAAGAGATTTTATCTGAAGACCCAGAAGATTTGGCTGATAATATGGAGCTTTGGTATCCAGATTTTTATGAGTGGATAAAAAATAATGGGGAACCAGGCAATGTAAGCAATCCTTTAGGAAACTTAGAGCGCTGGGCAAATAACAAGGCTGGAGACGGAGGCGTTCTTGGTCAAGTAGAACAAATTTTCCATGATTATATTAATGGCCCTTATTCTGCCGGCTCAACTATGTGTCCTAGTTCTGAAGGTGGTAGCGGACAGGTTCTTTCTTGTTTTAACAGCATTATCGCACAAACAAATTTATGTCAAGCTTCAGGAAATTGCACTGAAGAGAATCATGCTGCTTGCGAGTATGCTGCTGATAAATTTCCGGATTTGACCTTTTCTAATTGGGAAGATGATTGCCCTGAAGGAAGTGATTTTATGATTAATCTTGATGCTTGGAAAACCAAGATAATACATCGACGAAGTTCTGCTATATATTCTTTGAACCCAACTCCCAATATTTGGAAAATCCAGGAAGCGAAAGATAAAATTACTGAATTTATTAATGATCCACGAGTTACAACATTAGAAGAGATATATAATGCTGGCGCAGACAGACCTATTCCTTATTTTGCTATATACGCATGGGAAGATGAACCAAAAGACGAAGAAGATAGAGGAAAATGGCATGTTGTTTGGACTGAGGCCTATGTTCCTACGGTTTGTGGAAATAGCTGCGGAAGAATTGACTGTGACGGTCCGGGTGGATGTCTTGAGCCAAGTCTTCCGTATATCAAGCATTGGAAAAATAAAGTTAGCATTTATCAATGGTGGTCTCTTATTGATTACAAAGGAAAAGGTAGTTGTGGGTCTGATAATGACAGTTATACTAGAGGGAAAAAATGTTTTAAGGGAGGAATGACTAAAGCGCGTGTAGTTCGTTATGATGAAGGAGGTGGCGCTTTAAATTGGGCTACGGGTAGGAATTTTTGGACAACTATGTTTTCTCGTAATCCTAGTACAACCGTTGATAGCATGCTAATAGCATGCGCTAGCGTTAGAAATAATAATTCTTCTCTCGGTGCAAGTTTCAGAGTTGATGCAGACGGTGATGGCGATGGTGATGCTTTTATTGTAAACAATAGCACTATTTCATCAGGGTGTCTGAATGCTTTGATAGGCCTTCTAAACCAAGGCGTTGAATCAACGTCTTGTACAGAATATTATTGGAATAAGAGTGGCGGTCCTGATAAGACTAAATTTTCTGTAAAATTTGTTCCATGTCGTGATAATGAATTTGTTTTTTAAGGTTTTTTTTAAATTAATTAAGAAAGAGTTAGAAATATTGTAAAATATGAGAATTATTCCATTATTATTAATATTCTTAAGTGCTACTGTTGTCGTGTATCTTGTTCTTCCTTTTGTTTTAGAGGCTACTAAAAAGTTTAATGAGCAGCGTGCAGAGAAAATGAAAGAAAAAATGGATGCAATGTTTATTCAGACAAAAGAGAAGAAAATGGCATTTCTTTATGCTTTGGCCCCTTTTTTCTTAGGAATAGCCGCATTTTTAAGTACGCCTGAAAACCTTCGGCTTCCTGCGGTTGGCATAGCTGCTGTTCTCGGGTTTATTGCTCCTAATTTTTATTTTAAAATACTCGCAGCAAATAGAAAAAGCCAGTTTTACAATCAGCTTGTTGATGCATTGATGATGCTTAATAGTGCCCTTAAAGGTGGCTTAAGTTTGTTGCAGGCTATGGAAGTTGTGGCTGATGAAATGCCGGATCCTATTAGCCAGGAGTTTGCAATTTTGATTGGTGAGAACAAGATGGGTGTTTCCCTAGAAGCATCTTTTGATAGGCTTTATTCTCGAATGGGAAATCCTGCTCTTCAGCAATTTATTTCAGCAGTTCTTTTAGCTAGAGAAACAGGAGGCAATTTACCTGTTATTTTTAACAGAATTATTGGAACTATTCGAGAAAATAAGAAAATTCAACAAAATATTGAAACAATGACTTTACAGGGTAAAATTCAAGGAATTGTTATGTCGTTGCTTCCTGTGGCTTTTGGCGTTTTTGTATATGGATCGAATCCACACTATTTTGACTCTATGATAGAGTCAGAGTTGGGAAGAAATCTTTTGTATTTAGCCGCTGGATTACAGGTAGTTGGATCAATTGCGATTATTAAAATTAGCACAATAAAGGAATATTAAAAATATAATGTTAATCGTTATTCTTGTTTTAGCTTTTTTTGCGGTTTTTAGTTTTGTTTTGGCATTTGGATTTACAATGAAGAAACAAAAAAAGCCGACATTGAAAAGTTTAGTAGATATTCCGGAAGAGGAAGAAAAGAAAAGAAAATTTTCCATTTTTAAGTATTTAGCATTCTTTAACAAGCCATTATGTGCTGGTGCGTTAGGTGAACAAATGAGAAAAAGGCTTGATTTGGCTCAATCTAAAATGTCACCAGAGGAATTTATTTTAATTAAAGAACTTCTTATTGGCTTATTGCTTTTCTTTACATTTCCGATGTCTGATCCTCAATCAAGGACTATTTGGTTTTTTTCAATGTTTGGGGCTGGATATTATTTGCCTGAATTCTTTTTACGTTCTAAAATTGCAAAAATTAAGGGATCTATTATTAGAGATCTTCCTGATGCTATTGATCTTTTAAGTTTGTGTGTCAATGCGGGGCTTGACTTTCTTCTAGCGCTTAAGTGGGTTATTGATAAATCTCCGTCATCTATTCTTATTGATGAACTAGAGCATGTTCTTAAAGAAGTTCATGTTGGAAAGCCGCGTAGAGAGGCTTTGGTTGATTGTGCTAATAAATATCAAATACAAGATCTTTCTGCTTTTACTAGGGCGCTTGTACAGGCAGATCGCATGGGTACATCGGTAGCAGACGCCTTAACTATTATCTCTGAAGATATGCGTATTTCCCGTTTTAGAAGAGGAGAACAAACCGCTCTTAAAGCTCCTTTGAAGATGTTGTTTCCTTTGTTGTTTTGTATCTTTCCTGTTGTTGGCATTCTTGTTGCCGCCCCTGTTCTTTTGCAATTTATGCAAGGGAGCCCTCTTTCCGGGATTGGTGGATAATTAGTCCTATTACTCAGAGTAAAGGTCAGACCCAGAGAGTTGTTTCAAAATGAAAGACCCGTATGTGTTCATAGAAAAGAAGAGATGTTTAGTTCTTGATCTCATTAAAGGGATTGCGGTCCTGGCGATGATTTTTTCACATGTTATTATATGGTGGTATTTAACGAAGGATAGCTTTTTAGCGGCAGGGTCAGGAGTTTCTGTAGAAACCTTAAGTGTTTTCGGAAAAATATTTGGGACGTTTCCTTTGTGTATTCCGATAACCGCTGGGATGGCCTTTTGGTTTTTTTCACAAAAAGGATTTGATCGCCATAAGAGAGTTTTTATTGTTGGAAAATTTCCATTTTTAAAAACAACCTTTTTTCGGTCTATGTTTTTGATGAGTTGTGGCTTTTTAATGAATCTTGTTGCTTTCGGATGGGAAAACTTTTTTTCGTGGGATGTTCTTCAGCTTATTGGGGCTTCGTTATTTTTTTCATTAATTATGCTGAAATTAATAAGATTAGAATTTTGGTGTCTTTTAACTTTAATTTTATTCTTTTCGGTTGATTTTTTAAGAGATATCTTTTCGACATTTCGAACAACGTATTTATTTGAAATTCTTTTTGGCGGCGGCGGATTTGCCTATTTTCCGTTTTTACATTTTTATATTTTATTTGTTTTTGGG
>JAOZRJ010000189.1:0-2571 GCA_029931885.1 Candidatus Omnitrophota bacterium
CATGAGTGACTCTTTGATTAATTAATATTAATTTTTAGATATTATAGAACCAAACGCAAAGAGTATCAATTAAAACATTTCCTCTCTTATCCCTATAAAATACCGGGGACACATTATCAATGCATCCCCGAATATCAATTCAAAAACGGATTAAAACCGTCGATTAAAGCATAAATAACATTTCCGCGTAAGAAGGAAGTGGCCATAAATCCGCCGACACTAAACCTTCTAGAGCATCCACTTCTTTTCTTAATGAATCCATCGCCACTTTCATTTTAAGAGATTCCCCTTTTTTGATCGCAGCTTCTAATTTCGTAATTTTATCTAAAGCCGCTTCCGTTGTTTTAACAAGCACATCCAACAACTTACGGGAATTTGTATTTTTAATTTTGCTAATACTTTCTACCGACTTAATCGCATCAGCAACTTCTTCCTGATAATTCAGCGCCACTGGAACAATTAATGTCTTAGCCATATCCACAGAAAGCTTTGCTTCATAATCAATGATCGTATTATATGTTTCAATGTATACTTCATATCTTGAAAGCATTTCTCTCTTTGATAAAACACCATATTTTTCAAACAACTTAATGATCCTAGGTTCTTTCATCACCGCTAAAGCTTCCGGTGTTGTTTTCAAATTAGGAAGACCTCTTTTTTCTGCTTCTACAACCCAATCTGCAGTGTAATTATCTCCATTAAAAATAACTCTTTTATGCTTCTTAATAATGCCTTGCAATAATTTTTGAATCGCTTCATTAAAATCTTTCTTCTCTGCTTTAGCCTCTTCTAATTTCTCGCAAATTTCATCCAAAGCTTCAGAAACAATTGTATTCAAAACAATATTAGGACCCGCTAAACTCGTATTTGATCCAACCGCTCTAAATTCAAACTTTGCTCCTGTAAAAGCAAACGGAGAGGTTCTGTTCCTGTCTGTTGCATCACGCGGCAATGTAGGAAGAGCATCAACTCCAATTTCAAGAACCCCACCTTTTTTAGAAGTTTTAGCTCCACCTTTTTCAATTTGTTCAATAATATCATTAAGCTGCTCTCCTAAGAAAATTGAAATAATCGCAGGAGGTGCTTCATGCGAACCAAGTCTATGATCATTTCCAGCTGAAGCTATTGACATACGAAGCATGCCAGCATAGGTATCAACCGCTTTAATAACCGCACAAAGCATAACTAAAAATTTCGCATTTTCATGAGGATTATCACCAGGAGATAACCAGTTCTTTCCATCAGGACCGACGATTGACCAGTTATTATGCTTTCCTGATCCATTCACACCGGCAAAAGGTTTTTCATGCAGCAAACAAACAAGACCATGTCTCTCTGCAACTTTTTGAGCCACTTCCATGCAAAGCATATTATGATCAACCGCTAAATTTAAATTTTCAAAAACAGGAGCCACTTCAAACTGTGCAGGCGCAACTTCATTGTGACGTGTTTTTGCTGGAATTCCTAATTCCCACATTTCACGATCAAAATCTTCCATGAACGCCATAATTCTTGTTTTAATTGCTCCAAAATAATGATCTGATAATTGCTGATGCTTTGCTGGTTCTTTTCCAAACAAGGTTCTTCCTGTTTGCACTAAATCAATTCGATCATAATAATACTCACGATCAATAAGGAAATATTCTTGCTCTCCCCCTAAAGTCACATTCGCATGGCTCTCTTTATCTTTAATTCCAAATAATTTTCCTAATCGTCCCACTTGTTTTGATAAAACATTCATTGAACGCAAAAGAGGAGTTTTCTTATCCAATGCTTCTCCATGCCATCCAATAAAATAAGTAGGGATACAAAGCGTAGCCCCATCTGCACCTTCCTTAATAAAAGCCGGTGAAGTTGGATCCCAACCAGTATAACCTCTTGCTTCAAAAGTTGCCCTTAACCCTCCTGAAGGAAAGCTAGAAGCATCTGGTTCTCCTTGAGTCAATTCTTTTCCAGAAAACTTCATAATCACTCCACCTTCTCCATCAGGAGTAATAAACGAATCATGTTTTTCTGCCGTAGAACCTGTCAAAGGTTGAAACCAATGCGTGTAATGTGATGCCCCTTTAGAGATCGCCCAAGTTTTCATTGCATCAGCAACTTCATCCGCGATTTTAGGATCTAAAATTCCACTTGTTCTAATCGTAGTACTTAAAGATCTATGAGCTTTCTCAGACAAATAATTTCGCATCACTTTTAAACTAAAAACATTTCTTCCATAAAAATCAGGAATTGACTGCATTTCATTTACATCTGCTCTTAAGTCCATTTTATTCTCCTTATTAATTTCTATTTCGCTCATTTAAAGAGCTTTATATTATTCCTTTTAAACTAATTATTCAAATCATTTTTATCTGGGGACACACACCGTAACCCAAACTAAATAGTTTGGATTACGGTGTGTGTCCCCAGAATTTAAACAAATTCTTCTGAATCTAAATACGGATTTTCTCGCCTCCCGACTAAAGCTACAACTTTTCCTGTTACAAAACCTGTCATAACTGCCAAAAGAACGGATACAATAATTCCTGTCATTTGCGCCCTCACACTAATTCCCGAAACGATAAACAT
>JAOZRJ010000189.1:2581-3867 GCA_029931885.1 Candidatus Omnitrophota bacterium
ATTGTAGTTTTGACTGAATAACCGCAAAACCAAACGTTGATAAAACACCTGCTAAAATGCCGATGATAAATGCAATCGCAGGTGTTGTTACATCACAGGTTGAACCAATCGCAACTCCACCGGCAAGTGAAGCATTTGCAACATCAGCGATACTCATTTTCCCTCGCAACTTAACAGATGAAAAATACGTTGCCAACGTCGCTCCACAAAGAGCAATAATTACATTAACCGCTGTTGCAGGAACCAATTCCGGTGACACTAAAGCCGCACAAAAACTCGGCCAAAAAAACCATAACACCATACTTCCTAACATTGAAAACCGATCACTAGTTGCATCCGATTCTATCTCTGCACTAAATTCTTTTTCCGTCGTCATTGTCATTGCAACCGCTAATCCGAACAATGCCCCAAAAGCATGAATAACAATTGATCCACCTGTATCAACAAACCTTCCTACTTCAATTAATCCAAACCCGCCTTTTAAAATAATCCATTCATTTAACATATAAAAAGGGATGAAAAGTATTCCTAAAACAATATACTGAATCATCTTCAATCTTCCTAAAACAGCACCAGCACAAATAAGAAGACTAGCCGCTGCAAATTCTGCCAAAATTAATCCGTCGATAACTGACTCCTTATTTTCTCCAAAAATCCCCGAGCTTTCAATCACCATATATAATGGAAGAGAAACACTGACCAATAAATACGTTGCTGTTACAGCGGACTTTCCATATTTTTTTACAAAAACCATTAAAAAACCAAAACCAACAATCAACATCGCCATAATATGAATCGCTCTATTGTACTTCTGAACATCTACAACTGACCCCAAATCATCAGCCGCAAAACCTACTCCCAAGCTAACAACCAACACCAATAATGCCATTAATAAAATCACTATACCCTTAAATTTCCTCATTGAATTTCTCCCTTTTAACTATCCGTTGTTAATTTTTGTTCAACCTTGAACATAAAAAAAGCCCTCCACTTAAGTTACTCCTACATAACTTAAATTAGAGGACATCTTTGCCCACAATTTTTTATTCTAAAATAAAAAAAATCCTCCCTCAAAACGTCATTGTTTTAAAGAAGGACATCATTGCCCGAATTAAAAAAAGTATACTATCTTTTTTTCCCCTTGTCAATTTTTTTTTAGACTACTGCAATTCTTTAATCTTATCGACGATAAAATCCAATGCTTGATCCAAATTAGCCAAAGCTTCTTTGGAAATCACTTCACCAAATTCATTGTATTTATATCCTTGTATGCCTAAAGCATACCA
>JAOZRJ010000190.1 GCA_029931885.1 Candidatus Omnitrophota bacterium
AAATCTCCGATACCGGAAACAATCAGTTCTTTTGTATCCTTGTCGCGATAAGACCGGAATGTATGGTCTTCTTCGCACATTCGATGCAAACTGTTTGAAATCTTTTCTTCATCCAATCGTGTTTTTGGCTTCACAGATGCAGAAATCGACGGTTCAGGAAAATTAATCGGATCAAAAACAAATCGATCTTTTCCCTCACAGAATGTATCACATACATGAGTATTCTTCAATTTAGGCAAAGCCACGATATCCCCGCAAGTTGCCTCTGCCACACTAATCTGATCTTTACCCTGCAGCATACTAATAGTGTTTACGGTTTCTTTTAATCCTTGATTAACATTAAAAAATGAAGAATTGGTTTTTAGTGTTCCGCTTAAAATTCGCACAAGAGATAAGTGCCCTAAATGCGGATCAAACATCGACTTAAAAACAAAACCGGATAAAGGAGCTTGCTCTGATGGAGAGATTCTCTTAATCTCTTCAGAATCCAAAACATGTGCCTCAAATTCTGGATGCTCCATCGGCGAAGGAAGAAAGGTGATTATCGCATCTAAAAGCTCTTTAATTCCTTCGTCTTTTGTGGTATTTCCAGCAAGGATAGGGAAAACTTTTCCTTGGGCTACAGCCTTATGAAGAGCTTGCGTAATTTCTTCTTTAGATAAGGTACCTTGCTCTAAATATTTCTCAATAAGCTGATCATCAGTTTCAGCAATAGACTCCACAAATTCCAAATCGTCATAATTAATGATACACGCTTTTGGCGATAGCTGTTCTTTAATCGAAACGATTGCTTCCTCTAAATTCGCGCCTTCTTTGTCTGTTTTATTGATAAAAATGATTCGCGGGAGATTAAGAGATTGAAGCCGCTGCCAAATATCTTCTGTTCCGACCTCAACGCCGTTTACGGCGTCAACAACAACGATTGCTGAATCAACAGCCTTTAAAGCCGCAACAGTTTCCCCGACAAAATCTGAATAACCAGGAGTATCAACAATCTGAATCTGATGATTATCATGCTTTACGGTCAGAAAACTTGAATTGATAGAAATTTGTCTCTCAATCTCATCATCGCTAAAATCACTGATGGAGTTTCCCTTCTGGACATCCCCTTTACGCGATGTCATTCCAGATGTAAACAAAAGACTTTCGGCCAATGACGTTTTTCCGCAATGGGCGTGCCCAGCTAATACAATATCGCGTTTTAATTTTGCCTCCATAATTGTTGTCCCTTTCGTAAAATAAATTTCTTAAAATATATATATTTTTTATAAATAAGAAACATTTCCGGACTCAACATCTAATGCCGCGTGTTTTTCTCCAATATCTTCCACGGCATCTTTACGACACTTAATATGCCGTTCTTTAAGAATATTAAAAATGGTTTCAACCTCATGATCATAGTCAGGATCTTTTTCTTTGTGAACAACATTCTCTCCGGCTACAAGAGAAACTTCGATATCCTTAGGAGCTGATCCAAGAAGCTTCATATTAGAAATCATTTTATCAATCGCTTCTTGAGCGTCCTTCACTAAAATAGGGTCTCGTTTTTCCTTTGGTCCGCAAGAAAGAAACATTGCATGAGCAATCGCCCCAATTTTATGAGATGAGTCTCTGGCAACAATGGCAAAGCAGGGTTTTTCATGAATATCTGATTTTAAAACAATTTCACCTCGCCCTGCGGTAGCATCTCCTTTGTGAACGTTAATGAATCTTTTCATCCGCACCTCCTTTAAATTGTTAAATTATATTTTATAAAATTTTCTTGCTTAAATAAAAAGGGCAATTCTTAATTTTTAAGAATTGCCCTAAAAACGGCTCTCAACTTTTATGATAGCAACATTCATAGCTTTTGCCTCATTGAAGCTTTTAAACTTAAATACAATTAGAAAGGGCAGCTCTTGTGACTAAGAGCTGCCCTTAAAAATTCTACGTTATATTTAAGCCGACATTCATAACCTGAAAACTCCTTGTTTAGGTTAGATAGCGGTATTTTAATCCTTTTTTATTTCCTTAGCAAGAAAAATTTTTTTGTCCTTTTTTCCCCTTTTTTAACCCTTTTTTAGCTCCAAAAAGAAATTATATAAGCATAAAGCACCTATTCCAAAGTATCCCCAAAGCGTTAACCATAAACCCGAACCCATATGAATTTGTAAAACAAGCTTATCAAGATCTGTCGTCTTAATTTTAAATGATCCGGCGATAAGAATAGCACACCCAATCACTCCAAATGCCAGATAAAACCATTTTTTGTTCTTAATTGTAGACAATAATACAAAAATAATAATAGAAAGAATAGGAATACCCCAAATCAAATAACTCTTTTTATCCGCATTATCAACCGCAGGATTAAAAATCTTAATAACGCTAATCATCAGCCGCGCATCCGGCCCGTTGGCCATAATTGGAACTTGAAACGCACTAATTTTTTGAATACTGCTTTGCGCCTTTCCAGTTAAAAGCTTAGAAATGGCTCCCACCTGCTTCGACCCTACGTCGACCCAAGGCAAGAAGAATGCCACACAAATAACAACAACCAAAACAAGCAAAATAGTTTGATTCAGTTTCTTATCCATATCCTCTCCTTATTTAAAATAATAATTAAATATCTTTTAAATTTAAATTATCAGAAGATTGCTCAATCGTTTTTTCGAGGGCAATCAAACAATCTGCAATTTTATTCATCTCCTTTGAAGATGTAACCGGAAGATTATTAATGCCACGATTATCCAACATCTTAACAATATTTTTAATTGTATATTGTTCAATATTGCGTGCTGGCTGAAAAGCAGATAATTGTCCATCTTTTTTGACTTCCGCGAGAATCCCTGATTCAGTTAATTCAAAAAGAATTTCATTGGTTAATCGAATCGGAGCTTCCAAGTAATGAGAAATTTCTTCTGCTGTCCAAGGTACCTTACCGCCATAAAGGTTTTTAACGCATACATGCGTCATGGCAAGCGCCATAAGACGACGAAAAGAAAGGCTCGTCTGAAGGCAATCCGGTTCAAATTCATATGTATCAACATTTTGCTTGGCGAACGACACCTCAGCGCCAAAAAGCACAATGCGCCAACTCATCTGAAGCCATACTAAGAAAAGCGGAAGAGCAGCAAAGCTTCCGTAAATTGCACCGTATTTACTTACACCGATTTGAAAATTAATATACGCCCACTGAACCAACTGATAAATAGTTCCAGCAATAATGCCGCCCAAAAGACCAGCAAAAAACTTTACTTTTGTATTTGGCATAAAGACATATATAAAGGTAAACAGCACCCATATAACGCAAAATGGTAAAATTTTAAGCGATATTAAAATGGCAGGGCTAAATACACCCAAAATTGAAATCTTTTCTACAATAATCTTAATCTGACTCGCTATAAGCACGGTTATGCTGCTTGACATAATAAGCAAAATCGGACAAATCAGCATAATCGATAAATAATCGCTGAACTTACGTCCAATACTTCTAGATTTCTTAATTCCCCAAATATCATTAAAAGATGTTTCAATGTTTCCAAGAACTTTGATCACAGTCCAAAATAAAACCGCGATGCCAATCCCGGCGATAACCCCACCTTTTGTGCTCTCCAGAAATGACTGCGCAAAAGTAATAATCTGTCCGATGACTTCTTCCTGTCCCTGCATACGTTCATAAAGCTGATTTTCCAGCATAGCTTCAAATCCAAAACCTTTGGCAATACCAAAAGCCATAGCCGCAACCGGAACAACGGACAAAAGAGAATAAAACGTCAAAGCCGATGCTCTCAGCTGACATTTATCCTCGTTAAACCCTCTAAAGGAAAGCAAAATAATTCTTAATTGCTGAACTGAAATTCTCATCACCAATTATTTCATTTAAA
>JAOZRJ010000191.1 GCA_029931885.1 Candidatus Omnitrophota bacterium
CAACAACAAAACTTTTTTACGTTTTAAGGCCATTTCAACAGCCAGATTTAAAGCAACAAAAGTTTTTCCTACTCCACCTTTTGTATTAAAAACAACTATAGTTTTTGCACTCATAAAATCCTTAATAATTTAAAATTCATACAGAACTCTTAAAAATTCTATAGCAGAAACTCTTAAAAATCAAGCTTAATTTATGTCTAGTCTATAAACAACAGGAAGGGTTATTGTTATTTCCCTGGCATTGACATTCAAAGGGAAGTCTCCATAAGGAGAAAGCCTTTGGACTGTTTGTAATGCGGCTTCGTCCAAATCAGGATAACCTGAAGATTCTCGTATAGAAGAAGAAAGCAGCGCTCCATTTTGAAGAAGTAAAAGGTCTAAATCTACATTTCCTTGCTGATCTGAAGCTTTTGCTGCGTCAGGATAAACAAGATTTTTAGCAATTTTCTTTTGCATGGCTCTAATATAATCAGCCATATCTGCTGGAACAGAAATACCACGAAATGTTTCTTTCGCTGTTTTAATTGGTTTTTGAAGTATTGCCATTGATATTTTCTCAGAGATATTAACACTTGCGTCCTCTTTTTCTAAAACAATCTCGGGTATCTTTTCCTTTTTTTCTGAAATAATTCTCGGAGTCAATGTGATAAAAAGCTCTGTCTCTTGATTCGGGTCTAAATTACGATTTCTGAAGACAGCCCCTAAGATAGGGATATCACTAAGAAATGGAATGCGTTTAATAGTTTCTGTTTTAGTTTTCTTAATAAACCCAGCTAAGATCACTGATTGTCCATCATCTAATAAAAGTTTTGTTTCCGCTGATCTCGTTGTATATGCATAATTTCCTGAGACTGCATATGAAGTATCGACATCCGTAATGTCTACTTTTAATTCAACATCAATTTTTCCATTTTCCTTGGCTGTTGCCTTAATATTTAATTCAACACCATAATCTTTAAATTCCACATTTTCAGAAACGTTACCTCCCGAACTCGTGGTTGTAGATCTAACAGGAATTTGGCCTCCAACTAAAAAATTAGCCTCTTCTCCGCTTTTAGCAACAATCTTCGGCTTTGATAAAATTTTTCCTTTTCCTTCGGTAATCAAAGCATTAATTGTTGCCTGAAGCGCTGTTGTCCTTGTAAAATCCCCAACTTTTAAAAAATCTGTCGGTGCGCTAGGATTAAAGGTAGGGAGTTCTTCGTCCCATTCTAAAGACCCTCCTCCAGTTGCATTAGTCCAGTCAAGTCCAAGATTTTTCGTATAGGTAGAATTAATTTCTGCCACCTGAACATCAAGCTGAATAAGCTCAGTGTGTATTTTTACTTTGACAAAATTAACAACACTTTCTAAAAAAGGCTCTATAATGTTGTCAAATTTTTCTTTTAATTCGTTACTATCTAATTCGCCAGTTGCAATTAGCTTTCCTTCAAACTCATTTTTTTCTAACTTAATATACTTAAAGTCCGCACTAACTAAAAGAGCTTCCAATCGAGACTTCACCAAATCAAG
This sequence comes from Candidatus Omnitrophota bacterium, assembly GCA_029931885.1. The sequence goes on from JAOZRJ010000191.1 coordinate 1,513, forward strand.
ATCTTCTTCAAAAACCCAAATACGTACAGAACGCTTACCATATTTATCCCAAATAAAAACATCTGTTTTTCCAGGCCTTTTTGCCGACATTAAAATCTCTGAAGAAGTTGTTTCTACTGCATCAGCAACAGATGAATTAGTAATAGCAATGCGAGTTAAATCTTTTGCCCAGACAGTTTCAAGATCGCCTACTATCATCTGAATAACATCAGTCTCAAAAACAGGTGCCGAATATTCAAAATCTTCTGAAAAAGCAAGTGAACTTATAGTTAGAAGAAAAGAAACGATAACAAGTATAAAAAATCCAAAATTCTTTTTTTGCTTAGCTCTTTTCATAATATATTTTATTTGCCTCCCCCTCGAAAAATTTGAACGCTAGACTTTTCTTCCTCTTCTTTCTTTTCTTTTTTAATCTCTTTCTTGGTTTTCATTCTTGGAACAACAATATCAACTCCCTGTATTTCCGAGAGATATTTCTTAAATGTATCCCAATTGGCCTGAGGAAGCTGATAAGAGCTCTTCTCCATAGGGCCTCTTAAAACAAGACGCAACTCCCCATTTTTTTGAGCAAAAGTTAACATCTCTGTTTGTTCCGGATCAACAGCAAGGGTAATGGTTAGTACAGAAGATTTCTGTTGTGCTGCAAAATTGCTATGCGAATCAACGTTAGGTCCAATAGCTAAAATCTGAATATTTTGAAAAAGAGTTACAGTCACTTTTCTTTTACTTTTAGGGTCTTCAGGATCCATTACAATATTTAGAATAGATAACACGTCAACAAAATCACCTGGATTTAAAAGCCCTCCTACAGCATTTAAAGTTTTAATCTTAACCGTAATAGCACGCTTCCCTGAAGGTGTTTTTATGGCAAGAGATTGTCTCCTTGGACCCTTTTCTTCGAGGTTAGAAGTTCTTTTCCTCGGCTGTTTTTCGGATAAAGCTTGAATCTGCTGACGCAATTGTCTGGCAGTTACTTCCTGTTTCTCATACAAAGCCTTATTATCTTGTGAAAGCTGTTTAACTTTACCTAAAAGATATTTTACTTCTTCTGATGAAGAACCTTTAGAAACAGAAGTATTGATATAATTATTTGTAAGAGCAACCGCCACTAACCCTGCAACAATAGCTAAAATAATAATTCCTGCTTTTTTCTTATCTATTTTTTTAAAATCGATAGCCATAACCAAGCCTTATTTTAAAAGGTTTTCATTGATTTTAATACTTGCCTTAGCCCTTAATTCTTCAACATAATCAACAATCGTTTGTTGTTGCTTCATAGAGAGGAGTCCTTCTTTTAAATCAGCCTTAACTTCTTCGAAGCCTCTTAAAGTTCCTCCTCTTTTTTCTTCTAACATAACAATGTAGTACCCCTTGTCGCCTTTAAAAACATTACTAACAGCGCCTTCTTCCAACATGATGACAGCATTTTTCACTTTAGGATCTTCGAATTGAACGACAAAACCAAGATCTCCTCCTTTAGATGCAGTAGCGCTAATAGAATAATCTCGGGCTGCTTGGGAAAAATCTCCTCCCTGTAAAAGGGAAATAGCAATCTCTTTAGCTTTTTCTTCATTAGAAACAACAATTTCTCTAATCTTCCACTCTGTCTGTTCTTGAAACAATTCTTCATTTTCATTATAAAATTCTTTTGCTTCCTTATCTGTTATATTAATGTCTCCTATGAGCTTAGAAGCGAGCTCCCGAACTAAAAGAGTCTTTTTAAATTCATCCATTGCCGCTATAACATTTTTTTCTCGGCTAATACCTTTCGCTTGAGCATTTTTTACTAAAAGCTGCTGTCTTATCAGCTCTTCTAGTATTAATTGTTTTGTTTCAAGATCATTCTCGTTAAAATCTGGAAGAACCTCTTTCAAATTCTTTAATTTTTCATTAAATTCACCTATAGTAAGCGTCCAGTTGTCAACTTTTACTAAAGTGTCTTTTGTCATTTTAGACTTCGTCTTAACAGTAGGAGTCGTTGCCCCCCCCATGCTTTCTTTTTGAGAAGACTTCTCCTTTAACGAAGGAAAATAATCTCCTAAAAATGAAAGTTTGTCACATCCTGTTAAACATGCTACACAAATGAAACCAATTAAAAAGAAACCATTCTTTTTCATCCTCTTTTTCCTCCCGTAAGTTAATTAAAATATATATAAATTGATTATAATCATGAATGAATAACAATACCCGATTTTTCTATGTTTTATTTACTTTTTAAAGAAAATAAAAATTTTCTTTTCTTACTCCTTT
>JAOZRJ010000192.1 GCA_029931885.1 Candidatus Omnitrophota bacterium
TCTTTTGAAGAGACTGTAATTGTTTTAATCCTTCGGACATAAATTGATGAACTTTTAAAGGCAATACCACTCCTAGAGCAACTTCAATTTCAGAAAAATGATAGAATTGCATAATTCGATTCCACATCCATTCTTCTAAATTATCTACAATCCGAATACGGACGCGTTTATCATAAACCATTTGAAGTACGCCCTTAGTTGAAACCAAACGATTCTTTTCATCAACTTTTGTATGGCCCCAAAGCACATCCTGATTTTGACTATTAATAATCCAAAGCTCTCCTTCTTCTTTAGCCTCCTCTGGTGTTATTAAATTAAATCCATCAACTTCTTTAGTGCGATCAATTTTTTGTTTTTTAATTTGAAAATCTTTAGGAATTTTAACTGTTTCTCCGTTAAAAGTAATTTCCCCATCTAAAAGAATTTGCCTAAGCAAATCTGATAAATATGGTTTATCCCAACGTCCATCCTGAATGACTAATGGCAGTGATTTACCTTTTCTCTCAGCTTCCCTTATAGCTAAAGCAATAGTCCCCTGTGCCGCTACAACCTGGCCTTGCTCATTAATATAATACCTTCCTATTAGCTGATCATAGATACGACGATGAGAAGACTCTCCATAGAAATCAACATCTAACATTTTTGAATAGTTCACATACACATCCGAATCAATTTCTTCAATCAAATCAATTGGATCTTGAAAACTTGCTTTAATATTCTTATGTCCTTCAAAACGGGAATAAAAAGAAATAGGATGTTTTTCTAATTGTGCATCTTTAATATTCCCAACAATGGTTACTTTTGAATCAACAGGCTCAGACATAAAATAAGGATTGTCATCATAAATCGAATTAAGAGCCTCAACAAATTTAGGATCTGAGTTTGTGTAATCAATAAAAATAATACTTTCCTGCTTAAGCAAACGTAGAAGTTTTCCTTCTTTCTTCTCAACGTCTCCATCCTTAACAATTAAATCCGTCATTAATCGGTTAAAGTCATCCTGATCTCTTAAAGTTACTCTCAAGTAAGGAACCCCTCGCTGCTTTGCAACAGCTCGCAAATGATAATCAATAACGTTGGAATCCTCAGACCAAATAAGATTTTTACCGCCACTTTCAATACCTATAAAATCTGAAATTTCTTTTTGTGTCTTTGTTGTTTGTGCAAAATCGGCATCAAAAGGTTTAACATCAATATCTACATTAAATAATGACTCTCTGGACGATTGTGTAATCATCGCAGGGTCATCATGAATTACTAATGTATCACTAAGGCTGTTTCCAAATCTATTTTTCGATGGGGTCACTCCGCCAGAGAAATATTTACGTGGAATAATTTCAGAAGTTACAGGATCATACTCTTCTTTGATAAAATTATAAATACCTTGCTGAAAAGATTTCAAGTATGCTTCATAAACTTTGGAAGCTACCTCTTTATCTTCGATCTCAATCCCGGAAATCTTATTTTGATCAATATACTGTTGATAAACATCCACAGTTCTAAGTTTTTTCTTAAACCATGTAGCCAGAATAAGAGAATGATAAATTTGACGTAATTGAGTAAAGTTTTCTCCAGAATTCACTTCTTTTTTAATGGCAGGAATGATGATATTCCTTATTAAGTTAGACGTAAGATGTGAGATATGAGACGAATTTTCACCTTCTGATGCATTCTTACTTCTTGCTTCTTGCGCAACCAAATAGTCCTCCTCAAGCAAAACTTCCATCTCTCCATTCACAACAACCGCTGTCTGTCCTTTCTCATAAACCTCTGCCTTATCTGCAACAATCCACACTTTATTAAAAGTATTTACATCAATATCTGTTACTCCGTACTTTTTATAAGATTGGGAATAAATTTCATCCCAGAATGCTTCGCCCAATTCATTGTCTGGATGCATTAAAGAGGATGTTAATCGTTTCAACAAATAATCTTGCGTGAGCATATCACGACCCATTTGGGTTTGGCCTAACTCTGAAGGAATAATGCGATCTTTTTCTTGTGGAGATAAATTGACCCAAAGATTGTCTTCAGGCACAGTTAATGATGCTAAAAAATAATTAATCAACTTTTTAGCATTTTCTTGCAGAGCTATATCATTTCTTTGATTAGTCCCTGCAGAAAAATCACCTTGATCTAAAATGAAATTCATGTGAAAAGGATTCTGAGGATTAATCGTCACCCCTTTTAAAATCATAGGAGTACAAATGGGAGTAAGACTTACAAGTGGTTGAATCGAAATATTTTGAGCAAATACATACTGCGGACCAATAGAACTAGCAATAAAACTAATAATTAAAAAGAAAATACTAACTTTTTTAAAAATATAATTAATATTAATATTAATATGATTAAATATACACATAGATTAAGTATAATATATATATATCAGTATTACCATGTAGTAAGAATAAGTAGGGACGGAGCCTACTTTCTTATTTTGATCTTAATTTCAATAAGTAGGCTCCGTCCCTACTTATTACTATTTATTAGACTTCTTCTTCTAATTTATTCGCTTTTGATAGGCTTCGCGTATCTTTGATATCTTCTTCCGTATCCGTAAATCCTAAAAGCATTGGCATGTTCATTACAGGTGCAATATTGATAATAACAGGAATGAATCCTTCAATATTTTGTAATGCCTCAATTGATTGCTCTGCCATAGGCAAAACAACACCTTTGCCATCTCGCTTAATTTGAAGGTCTAAGTGCTTACGATTTAAATCAATCCCACCAAATTCATCTATTGCCATTGCAGCATCTTCATTTTTTCGATTCCTATCAACAGGCACGATTGTTTGAACCACTAAATCTTTACTATAGGGATACATACTGACTTGTTCCGTAAAAGCATTCCAAACAAACACTCGATTACGTGCAAAATCTATTGTTGCAATAAGCTCTTCACTAATAGGAAAAGAATACTGCAACCACTCGGAATCACCCTCAGCCTTTCCAGAAAATTTAGAGAAATCATATACTATTTTCGGGATTAAATCATATGAATGAAAAACAACTTTCGCGCCTCCTGTATCAGTCTCAATATAGCCAGCTCTAAAAGGCAAAAAACCATGCGGTTTTGTCCTAGATTCACCTGGAATACGTGTTGCCTCTCCTGTTTTTTTATCAACTTCAAATGTTTCTCCTGTGATAAAAGATGTGGCCATAACCATTCCAGGCTCCTTGCTATAAAAAACTGAATTTAGCTGCAAAACTAACTGCCAAGGCTCTAACCCTAAAAGTGGTTTAAGATTATTCAAATCAACAACCAGAAATTCATCCTTAAAAAATTTATCCTCAGGATAAAGCCTATCATTCTCAACAATTCGTCTTTTAGCTTCTGCGAAACTTACCTCACTTAAACCTGTAGTATCCACATCATCCCCTTGAGCAATCATAGTCAATCCAAGTTGATTTGTACTAAATCCATTCACCCATGGATTCCACATCCAATTAATTTTCTTTGTTTTATAATTAAACTCTACCAACCGCTCTGTTCCTTGACTTGCTATCAAAACAAGATCTGGCGTCTTTGGATCTGGAGAAAACTCAATTGAATGAACATCTTTTATATCAACCCTTTGATTATCCTGAGTCAAAAGAAACCCTATCGTATCAACCAGTTCATGTTTCTCATTATAAACTTGAATGGTATCCTGATTAGCATCATGAAATACCACTAAACTAATATTTCCTTTTTTCGCATAAGCATACGCATCATGCCCATTTATTTTAGTTACCCCTATGCTCTGTTA
>JAOZRJ010000014.1:0-6525 GCA_029931885.1 Candidatus Omnitrophota bacterium
TGGTGATCAAATTTTTGATGCCTTTGCCATGGAGGATCTTTTTTTATTAGTCATAGAAGGGTATTGTACGTTTTATGCAGAATTGGCTAATAATGTAAATTGTGATATTAGGGTTAATATTTGGGCTAATCGAAGAACGCGGAAAGCAAACTTAATAGCACGAGGAAGCGACGTAAAGTCTTTTATTAAAATACATCAAAAATATATATTGGGCAATCGAAGATTTATTCCTAAATATGATTTAATTGTTAATAATAGTAGAGGAAAACGTATTTCATCTTCTTCCGTACCTTATTGTTCCTCGCCATTGAAGACGAAGCTAAATACAGGCACTTTGGGCTTAGGTGAAAAGCTTGTTACAACTGTTTTAAACGAAGATGCGTTAAGGGAATTGGATCCTAACAAGCATTATTTGATTAGAACAAACAGTCATGTGGCCGCTGAGTCAACTCCTGAGGATTGTGGTGATTGCATTACTAAGTCTTCATTGTTTGCAATTAATTTGATGCTAGGAGTCAGTCCTGTTCAGGAGATTATGGATCGTGTTACATGTGCAAGAAATAGTTCTGATTCGAATAGGATTATTACTGTTGTTGATTGGGGTTGTGGCAACGCTCAAGCTTTAGGTGATATTGCTTGGGAACTTAGGATGAGAGCTGAGGAGAAAAATGATTTTGAATTGTTAGACCATGTTAGATTGATAGGCTTCGCGGACATGTATTATCCTTCTTGGCAAGAAAAGGATTCTTTGATTGAATTCTTTTGGTCTTCAGAAGATCGATTTATTCAATTCTTCTCAAGAGGAGAAATTGATATAATTTATAGTTATGCAGGACTTATGCATATCAAACCAGTGCAGTATAACGCTCGATATATTATGGATATAAAACCGCTTCTTCATTCTAACGCAATAGTAGTTTATAATTTTTCGGGCAAACAGAATCCTTTTGTTTATTTAAAAGAAGACTTTGAAGATGTTTCATTCTTGTCGGGTTTACAGAATTGCATAAGCATTAAGCCTAAGGTTTTGCCGATATCAGAATACTTGAAGTGGGGCGATGCTATGAAGCAAATTGAAACAGAACTTCAAGATAGGATTGAAAGAAGTAAAGAAGAAGAAAGCCCGATAAGAATTGTTATCAATGGAGGGAGAGGGTCTGGAAGGTCTCTTATTAAAGATTTTATTGTTAAAATTTTGCAGCGCCAGGGACACAGGGAAATCTCTTACTATTCAAATGAATTTAATGAGAATATTTTGCCATTGTTAAGATTGAAGAAAGGAACGATAATTCTTCGTACTTTTATTTCTGATATTCCTGAAGAATGGAAAAACGATCAGAGTATCTTAGTAGTTTATGTTTGCGCTGATGTATCAACGAAAATGAAGAGGTTGGCAAGCTTAAATAATGGATTACCACGTTATGAAGATTCTTTAGAAGGGGAGATGAAAAAGCTCTCAGATCTTTATAGTGGAACGAGTAAACATCCCGAAGAAAGACGGTTGGCACAGCTAAAGGCAAAGTATGATGATGAGGAAAGTAGAAAAAGATTAAAAGAAGGAGGACTTCGTGTTATTGAAGTTTATCGCGATGAAGAAAGCGTGTTGCAGGATAACGAAAGCAATTTGTCGGAGAATGAAAGCATAATCTATATTTCTTCGCCAGCTAGAGAGAGTCTTTCTTATAAAATAAACACGCGATCATCTCTTTATCAAGCTCTTGGAGATGCAGGCTTGAGTGAGTGTCAGATTTATTTTATCCTTGAGGCAATTACTCCTTTGGGAAATGTTGAGCAGATAATTGGTAGGCTAATTCACGCAGCGTTTATGCTTAATTCTTTTGCTCAATGTCTTGGACGTGCAGGCATGGATCAGCACAGCAGTAGTTTTATTTTTGCGTTAATTGCTTCGCTGGAAGATATTGAGAGAAGGGCTTCCTTTCTTGAGGCTTCTACTCAAGCCTTAAGTGATGAAGGTTTTAATAGACATCAGATTTATTGTATTCTTTGGTCAATTGCTCGCCTAGAGAATATCGAACAGATAACCAATAGATTAATTCGTGCGACTTCTAAGATTAAGTCTTTTCTTAGAGCTTTAAAATATAAAGTTTCAAATGAAAGTCAACTTCAGTCTATTCTTACGTCAATCGTTCCATTAGAGGATATTGAATCAGGGATTAATGAAATTATGCAAACTATTTCAAGATTACCAGCAACAAAAGAGGTTAGAAAGAATTTAGAGTCTGAATTTAAGAGAAAGAAAGAGAATAGCGATCTTTTAGAGAGTATATTTACTGTAACTACTCCAGAGGGTAATGGTAGCGGTTTTGCAGCTGGGCATATAGAAGAATACTATGTAATTATAACTAATACGCATGTACTTAGCGATATTAATAAGAAAGGTTCTGTAAATTTAGCTGTAAACACGAAAGATAGGAGAGCAATAGGAGAGGCATCATTAGTCTTGAGACATAAGGAAAATAAGTCGCGGACAGGAGATATAGCTATACTTTTATTTAAAGGCGAGGGTCTTCAGCCGTTTGAAATATCAGGATTTAATAAAGGAGATTTTGTTGTTTTAGTAAGCGGATATAACGGAACTATACTAGCTGGAGAACTTGTTAAAATGGGAGATGTGGCATTGTTGATTTCGGAGGATGCAGGGGAGATCATAGGAAATGCTAATTCTGGTGACTCAGGATCTCCGTTTTTTGTTAAGACAAAAAACGGATATAGTGCAGTAGGAGTAGAAGCAAAATCTGGTCCTGTTGGCATGTTGTTTACGTCTGATGTTGCAAATAATATGTTAACGGCATTAGATTGTTCGAGTTCATCTGATTATAGGCTTTGGACAGATAACTCTGAACACATCGACGTATTAAGAAAATTTTTAAGAACGCTTAAGAGTGATTTAGCAGCAAAGAATGGTAATGGTTCATCGTCTTTAACAATTTCAGCTGATTTACAAGGTGAAGGAAATATTTTATTTGATTTACTTGAATGGATGGCATTTAAAGAACATGCACCATCGTTGGAATATAATCAAGCTGCAAAAGTTTCCCTTCCGCAACTTTTATTACAACTTTCCAAGAAATTTACAATTCAATTAACATTATTTGACAATTTTTCCTCGAAGCAGTCATCAAGCTCAGCGGTTAATATAGATTTTGATCGCGGTGTTAACCTTATCGCTAGAAAATATATTCTTGAACTTGTTGAAAAAGGCAGACTTCCTGACAATATTACAAGGATTGTTTATAAAATTCCTTTATGTCTTCTTGATCAGTATGGCGAAGTTGAGAATTCAAGGATTACGGATAGATGGGAGAGCGCAGGTATTCCAATCGATAAGTCAGCAATGGTTTCTCGATTGTTAAATAGCTCTTTAATTGAATATTTTATAAAAGGTTCGAAAGTAACTAAGAGTAAGCTTCAGTCTCTTAGAATGAGACAGCTTCGCGCCATTTGGTATAAAATTGGGCGATTGCATAAATTTTATAAAAGCACTATGTCTGATGAGAATACATCTATTCAGACTTATTTTATTTGGGTTGATAATCATACAGAAAGACGTGCATATGCGAAGCTGACCCTTTATAGGGATGGTGTCGGATCAAAGGCAGCATATACTAATTCTAAGCTTCGCAAGTATTGCAATCTTTTGTGGGAAGAATTTAGGTCTCTTGATCATGCGTTTCAGGGTGAGATAAAAGAACTTGTATGGCTTAGAGGGTCCTGGAAGCTACTGAACATAATGTCAATGGGTTTTCCTGAAAGAGATAATTTGCCAAAATCAGAAGAATTACACAGAAAATTTGATATCCTTTACCCTATTTTATCTCAATTGTTTCAAAGAGGCGTGAAAAACGCAAAATTAAGAACAACGACTCATCCAATAAAGCAAGATATCGCGCGCAACTTAATCACTGCTTTAAATTTGATTGTAAAACAAGAATATAAGCAAGCTCTCGATACGATAGATAGAGCTCTTATTGCTGTTAGCAAAAGAGGTTCTGAAGTTAAGAAGATTGTTGGAACCCTCTATCATTCTCGTTTAGCTGAGCTTAGAAGGTTGGCAAGAGAAAGAAATGAAGAATTATCGTGTAGAATTAATAATATTATTGATGCAGTAGAAAGAGGTGACCAGAAATCTGCTAGGGAGAAAATATTAGGATTTTTAAATGCAGAACATTTAGATAATTGCTTTGATGAGCCAGAATTCTGGGGATTAAGAAAACTTCTAGGATATGCGGGATCGTTGCTAAACAAATATGGAAAAGATAGGGCATATTATCAGCAAGATGTTGTAATCGCCAAAAGAGAATTAAGACGTATTAAATCAAGAATTGAAGGTGCTAAAGATTTAAATATCTTTATGGATATTTTTAGAGCTTTTTATATTGAGAATAATTATTTGAGAAAACAAAATTCTACTCGAGAGCAAGCGTTCGAGCATGCCTTTGTTGCGTTTTTAAAGCATAAAGAAATAGATGTAGGTTCTGTTGATGCAGACTTATTTTGGACGATTGCTTATCGTGCGGCTTTTGTGCCATTAAAAATAAATAATCCTGAGAAGAAAGAGAAATCGTCTAAGAGAATTTTAAATCCTGCATTTTTAGCAGTTACAGATTTGATTATTATTAAACAGATGGAAAGCTTTAAATTTGTTTCTAAGAATTTTAAGCGACATAATCCTAGCACAGCAAAAACATTGAGAGATTTTTTATCATTTGGCATTATAAACTTTAAGAGGCTAGTTGGAAACCTAAAGAAAGAAATAGAGCAAAGTTTAAGAGTTGATCATGAGCTAAATGAAGAGCAGATGGTTATGCTAACAAAAGCAAATACTATAAAGTCTTTCTCTAGTTCGCCTACCATTAAGAGCTTACCTGTTGCAGAGACTACTTACCAAGATTTGCTTGATGAAAGGTATAAAATAAAAGAATTTCCAGGAGAGCTTGATGATTGTCTCAAAGTTATGCGCAAGGAAGTAAGGGTTTTTGATGGAAAGGGTTCGGTTAAGGATCGCGGTGTTTCTTTCTTAGTTATTAATGAATTTAGAATAATATTTATTGAGAAATTTTATCCAGGTTTTCCTCATGTAAGAAAAGGCAGAGGAAGAGCTTTGTTGCGGTATTTGCTCAGTCGACCTGAGTATTTCGGATATTGTATTATTGCTCAAGCTTCAGAGTCTTTTTTAAGCTCTTTTTCCCGTATTGAAGAATATAGTCCAATTGTTAGCCCTGGAGAAGTCTATGAACAAATTGGAAGAAAGCGTTTATGGGAACTTGAAACAACAGGACCTAGAAGCAAGGCAAGCGATGAATTACTTGAGAAATTAAGAGAGTTTTGGTATACGATAAATTTGTACGGAGTCATTCCTTGGGGTTGTTCTTCGTCTTCTATAAAATCGGAAAATGATAGAAGTAAATATTATGGAGAAAGAAAGATTGGACATGGGTCAGGGTATTCAAGAGGTCTTGAGACTGTGGCAGACGTGTTAGAGCAATTATTATGGCGAACAAGAAACGGTTTTTTAAATGATCCTAGAACATTAAAGGGTAACGGAGAAAATAAAGGTCATAGAGATTGGGCTTTGTTAGATGCAGCAAAAAGAGTAGGCATTGAATTGCCAAGCGCATTAAAGAAATATAATAGCATGTTACCTGTTGTTGAAGACATTGACCAATGGCGAGTAGAGAGAGATAAAGATTCAACGCTTAAGCCAAGCCGTACCTTAATTGATGCTGCGAAGCGATTTGGCTTGATGGTGCCGACTCTTACTCCAGATCGACCTTTAAAGGGAACTGTTGTTGGGTTTGCAAAAAAGGCATTCTCAGTAGCAGAGGAGTTAAAGGGGCGAGTTACTCTAAAAAGAAAATTTCTTCAAGAATTATTTTTTGTTGATAAGAATAATCCGGACAATTATTTAAGATTTTTTATTGATAGATATGGAAATATTTACATGGAATTGCCATCATTTAAACAATATCCTGCCAAGAAGGAGCAGCTTGAAGTTCAGGAAGGTAAATATCCAAATATAGCACGTAATTTTCTTATGACAGAATTTATTGATCGTCTTTTCGAGCAGGAGTTCGGCTTTGATAGAAGAAGTTCTTTAATGGCTTATTTGAGGAGAGAAGGAAGGACTTTTGATCCTAAAGTAAGAAGAATGGAACTCGGAAAAACATTTTTTCAATTATTGAGATATTATGTAGAAAAAGATGGAATTGTAAAGATTTATCGAGATAAAACGAAATTTTCAAGATATCTGGCGATTGAAGATCAGAGAGATACTGATAATTTTGTTATATTTGAGATAAAAGGAGAAAAAATTTATTTAGCTGGGGCAAGTGATAAAAGTATAGATGTAGAAGTTCCTATAATTAAACAAGGTAAAAGAGAGCTTAAGATTTATCCAATAAGAATAGATGCATTTAAAGAGTTTGACTTAAGAATTAAAAGACCTATTAAGAGAGATGAAGATTTTTCTAAATCGCAGTCGGCTAGCTTAGGACAGGCTGGGAT
>JAOZRJ010000014.1:6625-13966 GCA_029931885.1 Candidatus Omnitrophota bacterium
AGAGAGATGAAGATTTTTCTAAATCGCAGTCGGCTAGCTTAGGACAGGCTGGGATCAACTGGCATTGTAACGATGCGTTTATTATTGAAAGAAGAGATGGTGCGATTAAAAGAAAAGAAGAATGGGCCAAGTATTCCATAGTTTTACGTGATCCGCACACACGACGATTTATTACAGAAATAAAACGTGTTAGCGAGGATGAGTTTACTCTCCGAGGATTTAATTTGGCTCCAAAAACACCCGTTGTTATAAAAACAGATTATATTAACATCAGTACGCTCGTGCATTATTTCCGTCAATTCGCATCACCAAAACTGGTGTCATATTTTAGCCCGACAGATGAATCTTATGGTGGCAGTCAACGAATTGCGAAGTATGAATTGGTTGGAGAAGGAAAAATCGTTCGTAAAGGATATAAAGGGTCGTCGGCTATAATGTATAAGATGTTAACAGAAATTGTTTCTTTAAGCGGATTTGGGGTGGAAATTCCAGATAGCTTTATTGTTTGCTGGAAATCATGGACATTGGCACCTCCGTTAGGAATTGGGATAAATTTGTCCGAGTTTTTGATAGTAACCTCTGTGAAGGATATTCCTTCTCATATTTCTTCTCCATTGTTACCTCTTTTTATTTTACCTAACAAGAAAGCGCTTTCTTCTTCAAAAGATATTGATATTCAGGAAGTAAATGATTGGCCAAATATTAGAGATGATTTTGATACATTCCGAAGGAAACTTTTAGCTATTGATCCAGTGCAAGCAGCCTTGGGCGGCCATAAGCCGCTTAATGTTTCTTTAGAAAAAATGGAGTTTTTAAGTGAGTTAAAAGAACAACCAGAGCAAAGGAAATTAACTGACCATGTAGGTAAATATTGGGATTCAGCATCACAGAAGAATTTTGTTTTTAAATGGCGTCATCCAAATCATATTGTAGCTCACATAATTGGAGAACGCATATTTAGGCTTTTAGGAATTCTGACAACTGAGAGCCATTTGGTTAATGGAGAAGATAATAAGGGGCAAGTTATTGTTATGCCATTTCTAGAAGGGTGTGAAAACTTAGATAAACTTTATTATTCTTTAGATGATGGCCGAACATTTGATTTTGTAAGAAAAATTGCATTGCTAGATATGATAATTGATAATTGGGATAGAAGGTTTGATCATGTGCTTGTTGAAAAGGAATCCGGGGAATTTATTTTTATAGATACTGATATAAGTTTTGGTATTTGTCAGGATTTTGCATTGCAGTCGCATCAACACAGAGTTTTTGCCGGATGGGAAAAGCAGTTTAACAGTGGAGTTTTTTATGCTCGCAAACATTTTAAGCCGACTAAAGATGATTTGATGTGGATGGCAGCGCGATTCACACTTATTAGCGATGACCAATTAAAGGCGATTGTGAAATTTGTGACTGAAGTAGTTAAGGGGCACTCTTTTAATGAAAAGTCTATTGTTCGAAGATTGCTGCAAGCAAAGCATGAGGCCATTGGGCTATGTTCAAGTTCTGTAAATATATCAGAAAAAGAAAATAATGAGTCTGGTTCTAGAAAGAAAAGTTTTTCAGAAAAGATGATGGATATGGTTAAAGAAAATAAAAAGAAATTTTTTAAGGATGTAAAAAGTGATCAGATAGAGACCACAAACAAAACTTCTTGGATATCTATTAATTTAAAGAAAGAATTAAGGGATTTGATTCGACATTCTAAGTCTAAAAGATTTACAATTGATGAATTATCGACAGAGAGAAAAGAAGCAGTTGAAGCCAGGTTGAGCATGGACTATTTCCGTATTTTTCATCGTTATTCTAATACTTTTGATTTTGATGTTGATGTAAAACGTCAACTGTTGAAGCGTTATTGCTCGGATACTGTCTTTTTAAGAAGTAGCGGTGAAATAAAAAGCTTTAAAGAAGCAAGGCTTTTAATTAAAGGGTGGTATATAAGATTTACTTTAAGGGAAACAGTTAATATTATACGTAAGGCTATAGAGGCTTGTAAAATCGGAGAGGGAATAAGCAGGAAGGGAGCTGTTTTTAGCATTATTCAAGTAGAAGGAAGAGACAGGATAAGAATAGCAGCTATGCCGTTTGATAGATATATGGCGGTTAAAATGAATGAAGCTAATATGATTGATTATGAAAGACAACTTTATGATCTGATAAATGACATGGGAGAAATGGGTTATTTTCGCGCTAGAATTTGGGAAGGACATATTTGGATAGATTGTTCAGAATCAGCTGTTAAATTGCTTAGTTCTGAGATAAAGAATGGCGAGCATAAAATAAATATAGCTAGCCATAAGTTTTTGTCTTTAGAGAGAATGATTCATGATGAGATTATTGAGATAACTAGGCTGATGATCAAAGGTGGCTTTGACTCTGATTTACTACTTATTGAGGCTGGAGGAATAAAACATATTTTTAAAGTTTTTGGATATTCGTTATCTGCAGGCACAACATTAAAAGATTTCTCACATTTTCCGATGTTAAGAAACCTTAATGAGGTATATAGTCGCTCAGGTAAAGCTCTTGATAGTAAAAGTGCTGTTTTTAAAGAAGCAAAAAAGAGAATAGTAGAATACTTTGGCAGATTTGGGAAAATATTGCTTCAAAAGGTTGAAAGTTTACCTATTAAGATTGTTTCTTCGGCAATGATGGATGATGTATCTACTGTTTTTTACGATAAGAAGAATAGGGGGCTAAGAGGTATTATTGAGAGCAATATGATGATTCTTCCTTTATTTTCGTCTTTGGCTTTTATGGACTGTGGCTTAAAGGTGGTTATTAGGGAAAGAACAAATGAGTTTGAAGATGCGAGATCTGTTAGTGAAACTGCTTCTATCATCTTAAAGGTTTTAATTTTTATGAAAGCATATAGGAATGAACCTGAGCTCTGGAAAGCAATATGCAAATGGTCGCAGAGACAAAAGGAAGACTTTCATGCCGCTAAGTATGCTGATTTTATTGATCATTTTAAAGAGATAGTTGAGCAGAAAGAATATGAATTTTTAATTACAGAGGAAGGGATCGAGGAAGTTCTTGGCTTTATTAGAAGGTTCTATCCTGAGCCCTTTTATGGAGAAATTAAATTAATCTTAGAGGATAAGCAATTTATAAAAGGATTTTTTGATAGAGCAATAAGTTTAATTCTTGCTTCAGAGAGATTAAGCTCTAGTTCTTTGCTAGGGCTGTCTTCTCCAATATCTTGGAAAGAATCCATATTAAGAAATAACATTAAAAGAGAAAAGAAATTTTCTCAATATGCCTGTAAGAGTAGTGAGGCTATTAGAAAATATTCTGAAAAAGAGGTTGCTCGTGGGGGCAATGATATTCGTTCGGCGTTTGTCCATGATATCCATAGAGTGTTACATTCTTTACCATATACAAGATATATAGATAAAACACAGGTGTTTTTTCAATTTAAAAATGATCATATTACACATCGAGTTTTGCACGTGCAATTAGTTGCAAGTGTATCTAGAACAATTGCACGTGCCTTAAGATTAAATGAAGATTTGTGTGAGGCGATTTCCTTGGGCCATGATTTAGGGCATGTTCCTTTTGGGCATGAAGGCGAAGATTTTTTAAGCGCTTTATGCGCGGAAAATAATATTGGGTGGCTTTGTCACAATGCCCAAAGTGCAAGACTACTTATGGAAATAGAGAAAGCAGGAAAAGGAATAAATCTTACGCTGCAGGTTCTTGATGGAATTTTATGCCATAATGGCGAAATAATACAAAGAAGATATGAAGTGGACAGCAAAAAGACATGGGAACGATTTAACAAGGAATATAAGAGGTGTTTTTTAGAGAAAGGTTATGATAAAAAGATTAAAGCGATGACGCTTGAAGGGTGTGTTATGAGAATTTCTGATGTAATCGCCTATATAGGAAGGGATATAGAGGATGCCATAATCTTAGGATTAATTACAAGAGAGGATCTTCCAGAAGAAATTACAAATGTTTTGGGCAATACGAATAGAGACATAATGAACACTTTGATTATGAATTTAATAGAAAATAGTTACGGAAAGCCTTATCTTGAATTTAGTGAAGACGTCTTTGTGGCTTTAAGAGATTTATTAAAATATAATTTAAAGTTTATTTACTTGCATCCTAGCCTTAGAAGTAAAGGACAGATGGATGTAATTAAAAAAGCTTTTAAGAAGCTTTTTGATAAATATTGTAAGGATTTAGAAAATAAAGATGAAGAAAGTGATATTTATAAATATTTTTTAGCGGACAAGAATGGCGAGTATCGTGAAAATAATAATTACAAAAGAATAGTAGTTGATTTTATAGCTGGAATGACAGATAGCTTCTTTCGTGATCAATGCCGAAAGAATAAATTATCATTGCCAAAACGTTTTGAATATTATTCACCATCGAGAAAGCAAAAGAAAAAGCAAAGAACAGTTGAGAAAGAAAATTTTGTTGCAACAACCAAGACTGAGTCAAGTCCTGTTGGAAGGAAAGTGCTATCTTCCAAAATAAAGTTCAATGTATTTTATCACATCTTGTATTCTGATCTTTTTAGAGGCGGTTATCTGACTCATAAAATTAAGAAAGAAGGATTTATTTTCTTAATTTACTGGCTGGATATAAAAGCAAAATTGTTTGGCAAGAAAAATGATGATCCCCGAGGCCCACCGGCTAAAGAGAAAACAGACATTAATCCTGCCAGCTCCTCCCCTCTAAAAGTAAGAACAGATTCTAATGCAAAACCAAGATTTACACCTGAAGAAGTTATTTATGAAATTTTTACTCCTGAAGACCTTCCAGAAGGATTAAAAATTAGTGATTTAACATCAAAAGAATTAAATATGTTATTAGAAAGTCCGTTTTGGGAAGTGCGTGATCCCGCTTTTGATAGGATTAAAGAGATTTGCACGGAAGGATTATTATTCGATTTATCAGAAATTTTAGAAATAATGGAAAAAACGCTTATTGAGAAAACAACAGAACTTGAAAAGTTAGCCCCATTTGATCGTTACACAGTTACTGGTGAACATGGAAGCTCGAGAATGGCTATATATTGGATTTTACCAGGGCTAGAGGCATACAAGCGTAATCATCGCTTTTTTGAATTAGAACAAGACGTTGGACGTTTGTTAAGAACTATAATGATGGTTAAAAATTATGAAGCTAAAAGATGCGTAGGTGAAATAAGGTTTCATCCGAAACAAGGCACAAGAGACGCGTTTAATTATTTGCCGGGAATACTTAAAATAGGAAGATTACCTAGATTCCTTTGGAATGATGGAGTGTTTCGTGCTTTTGCTGAATTTTTAAAAGAAAATGATTTAAACGAAGACATAATGTTTATCGGTGGCGCACCACGAGATATGATTTTAGGTCGAAAAATGTCAGATTTTGATATTTGCGTACAGATGTCTCTTAAGTTTGATCATGTGCGTAATATTTTTGCGCACACAGAAAATATGGCGACAGAAGAAGTTATGGTCTATTGTGAGAAGGTTTTAGCAAAATTAGCAGCAGCGCTTAGTCATAACAAGCATGCTGTAAGAGTAATAGACGGCCAGGAAGAAAAAGTAGGAATAGTGACTGCCGGAGATATCTTGGGAGGAAATATTTGTTTTGGGGGCGTAGAAATTCAATATTGCGGACCGCTTAGACGCAGATCAATGCCGAATAAATATAATCCGAGTCAAGCTATTCCTGTTATTCAAAGAAGAGTAATTTTTGATAAAGAAACGAATGAGTTCTTTGGAGATTCAACGGCGTCATTATTAAGGATTGGTATGGATAGCGATGGAGTTTTATACAATTATGCCTATGCAATTAGAGATTTACTTGCTGGTAAAATTACTGTTTGTGGTGATAAGAAATCGATGACCCTAGTTTCATTATTAAGAATTTTACGTATTAAATATGAATTTGGCTTAGATGTGCCAGAAGATGTTGAGGAGATACTTACGAAAATTATTGAAGATTATAAATCTGATAAAATGGCAATAGTAGGCATATCAATTGCAGCAGCAAGGCGACAGATTGCTAAAATGTTACGCTTGGTTAAATATGAGGTGCAGGTTGATCGAGAACTTGAGAGAAGAGGGGTGCATGAAATAATGTATCAAGCGAGAGAGGCTCAAAAACATCGAAAAGAAGCACTTTTAGATGAATCTAACGGGATAGCAAACCTCCCTCCAATATTACAGGGTAATAAAAAATTTGATCAGGAAGCTCGAGATTTCTTGGTGAAAAAAGAAAATTTCGAAAGAAAAAGAGATTGGGCTTCTAAGGAGTGTGCTGAAGCAATAGCAGTACATATGACATCGTGGTTTCCGAAAGAAAGGCTTTGTTCAATCAAAGAGCTAGAAAACGTGATTAGCAGGTTGTGCGAGTACAGAAAGACAGATCTGCTTGCACTTTCTCTTTATCCCGAGATATGGGCGCCGGCTTATTTTAAAATAGTAACTCGTTTAAAAGTAGAGCCGTCTATCAAAAATAAGATTTTTCGATATTTACGTGCTGTAAAAACTAAGAATTTATTGTTATTAGATGATTCAAGAATAGAACATTCCATTGCAACTCTTTTTGCATCTATTGGAAAAACAGAATATTCTAGTTTTACAGAACTAGAAAAGAATTTCTTTTTAGATTTACTTTTAAAAGGCCTGCCAGTAGACCAGCATTTTTGGATTCGGATTGCTTTTAAACCTCATCAAGGCACGAATTTTATGAATAGTTTAATAAAATCAAGAAAAAGGGCTGAATTAGAACTAGGGACTCTTGAGAATAGAGCAAGGCAAAATAATATGAAATTTCAATTTGTTATCAACAGTGCTTTAATTCCTCTTGATCAATTGATTCCAGTTCATCAAATTAATCTAAAAAAAGGCTCTAGAGAACAATATCTTTATGAGGCTCGTTTAAGGGAATTTGAAGTCGGCATGATTATCCCTATTGTTGTAGTGTTTCTAGGAAGAGATAAATTTCTTATTATTGATGGACATTCACGCTGTCTTGTAGCGCATAAGAAAGGGTTGGCAGCAGTTTCAGCGTTTGTAATCATGGCAGGAGAAAGTCTGCGACAATTCAGTGAGTTTTATTTACTTTTTGGGGAAAGTAAAGGGTTGAAGAATGTATCAGATATTGAAATTGTTGATAATGTAAAGAAAATTGAGTTAAAAGGCCATAAGGCAAGTGATTCAAGAGGCCCACCGACTAAAGAGAAAACAGACGTTAAGCCTACCATTTCTTCTTCTTTAAAAGTAAGAATAAATTCTAATATAAAGCCAAAAGTTATTCAGAATTCTCAAAATTATTATCCTCTTATTGGAAAAGATAATAAGTTTGTTCAGAAAAGCATTCTTAAGT